>DATFFV010000031.1:0-3494 GCA_035249885.1 Gammaproteobacteria bacterium
TTCGACGATACGTACGACGCGACCGAGACCGCGCTCGCGGGGTGGGACGTCGAGCTCTTGTTCAACGGCTCGGTCGCGCACGTCGCGCAAACGGCGTCGGACGGCGTGTATCGCATGAGCGGTGTCGCGCCGAACTACAACACGACGGACACCTACGAGCTGCGCTTCCGCCGGCCCGGCGCCGGGGCACGCACGGCGCTGCTCGGCGAGGCCGACTCCGATTTCACGAACGGCCTGCAGCGGATCACCGACATCGTCGTGCTCTCGGGCAGCAACCTGCAGGACCTGAACCTGCCGATCGACCCGAACGGCGTCGTCTACGATGCGATCGGCCGCGGCGCACTCGCGGGCGCGACGGTGAGCCTCGTGTCGCCGGGCAGCGGCACGCCGCTGCCGTCGGCGTGCTTCTACGATCCGAACCAGCAGGGCCAGGTCACGCTGGCCGATGGGTGGTACAAGTTCGACCTGAGCTTCGCGGACCCCGCGTGCCCGAGCGGCAGTGCGTATCTGATCAGCGTCGTGCCGCCGTCGACGCAGTACCTCGCGCAAGTGTCGACGATCATTCCGCCGCTGAGCTCGGCGACGACGGCCGCGTTCGCCGTGCCGACGTGCCCGGCGTCCATTGACGACGCCGTGCCCGCGACGGCGCAGCACTGCGAGACGACTCCGTCCGAGCTGCAACCGCCGGCGTCGGTGGCGGCGGGTACACCCGGCACGAACTATCACCTGCACCTGCTGTTCGACGACAGCTTCGTGCCGGGCTCGACCCAGATCTTCAACAACCACATTCCGCTCGACCTCGACCTCGACGAGTCGATCTCGGTAACGAAGACCACGCCGCTCATCCACGTCTCGCGCGGCCAGCTGGTGCCGTACATCATCACGCTGCAGAACGGCGTCGGCGTGAGCCTGCCCGACGTCACGGTCGTCGACCGCTTCCCGGCCGGCTTCCGCTACGTGGAGAACTCGGCCCGGCTCGACGGCGTGCCGACCGAGCCGACACTCGTCGGCCGCGAGCTCTCGTGGTCGGGCCTGACGGTCACGCCCGACGGCCGCCATGAGCTCAAGCTGTTGCTCGCCGTAGGCTCGGGTGTCGGCGAAGGCGAGTTCGTGAACCGCGCGCAGGCCATGAGCGCGCTCACGGGCGGTGCCGTGTCAGCCGAGGCGCAGGCCACCGTGCGCATCGTTCCGGATCCCGCGCTCGACTGCACGGACGTCATCGGCAAGGTGTTCGACGACGGCAACCGCAACGGCCTTCAGGAAGACGGCGAGCGCGGCATCCCCGGTGTGCGTCTCGCGACCGCGCGCGGCTTGCTCGCGACCACGGACCAATTCGGCCGTTTCCACATCACCTGTGCGGTCACGCCGAACGAAGGCCGCGGGACCAACTTCGTGCTCAAGCTCGACGACCGCACGCTGCCGAGCGGCTACCGCGGCTCGACACAGTCGCTGCAGATCCAGCGCGCGACGCGCGGCAAGATGCTCGAGTTCAGCTTCGGCGCGTCGATCCATCGCGTGATCGGTCTCGATCTCGCCGACCCGGTGTTCGAGCCCGGTGCGATCGAGATCCGCGACCTCTGGGCGCCGCGCCTCGAGCTGCTGCTGCAAGAGCTACGCGCGGCGCCGGCCGTGCTGCGCCTGTCGTACCTCGCCGATCTCGAGGATCCGCAGCTCGTCGAGGCGCGCCTCAAGGCGCTGCGGCGGTGGATCGAAGAGGCTTGGGCGACAACCGAGGGCGGCCCCGCCTACGAGCTAGACATCGAGCCCGACGTGTTCTGGCGGCGCGGCGAGCCGACCGATGCGCGCGAGCGGCGCAGCGGGGATCGCGAATGAACTCACGGAGCCTACCCCGGCTAGCGCACTTGATCCCATGGCTTCGGTCCCCCGTGGAACGGGCCTTCCGTCGGGTCAGGTGGCAGTTCAAAGTCCGGACGGAGAAACCGGCCGGTATCGCCGGGCTCCTTGACGAAGGTTCGGGCTTGGCCGCAACCGCCCATGAGCTCGATGGCCCGACGACAGTCGCGCTCTGATGGGTGCCCCGCAAAGCTCATTGCGAGGGGCCGCCCCTCCTCGTGGTAGTAGGTCCACCGCCAAAGGCTCAGGCGGTCTTGCTCGACGCGAAAGCACGGATACGTAAGTCCTTCCATGATGCCCCCTTATCGATCCTCAGTGCTCCGCGCCCGTCTGCAACAGTATAGGAACCGACAGGAATAGGGGCTCAGGCGAACACCCGAGTCTCTCGACTGCGCGGACCTCCGCCCACAGCGACGCCTAAACAACGACGACCCCAGGGAGCCGGCAATTCTGCCGTCGGTACCTCGCTCTTTGGGGCGCGCTCCCGCGCCGTACCGCGCGTCGCGGTTTCGTGCACCGTTCGTTCGGACTCGCGCATCGGGCGGGTGTCGGTCAGATACATCGACGCCGGTACCGGGCTCACCGTTTTGGCCGCCCCATGTTGGCCCTGCTATTTCGATCGTATTATGACAAACGTTGCGGCAGATCGCGCCGAACGGACTACGGGCTACATTCGGTCGCCCGGCTGAACGTGCCAACCCGACGAGGTCCAGGGCGGCGCAGCCGAGGGCCCGGACGCGCCCCCGTTCGGCAGGTCCAGGATCATGATCGCGCCCTCGGTTTGCCGAAGGCCGAGCTCGACCGCATCCTTGGCCAGGTTCTCGTCGGTCGTGAAGAAAAAGAAATGTCGGCCCGCGGCGTGCACTCGAGTCGCCATGGCCACGAGCGCTGCGGTTTCCGACTCCGCCGGCGCCTGGAGGAACTGCAGTCTGTCGGTTGCGCCCACGTGCTCCAGCACGGCCATTCCGGCGTCGACTTCGAACATCGTCGTCGGATGAGGGCGATCGACGAACTGCGTGGTCCATTCCTCGAGGCTGTCGTAATGAAAAGTGAGCCGCGAGCCGGCGCGGGGCAGGTCCGCCAGCCCTTCGGCTTGGAGGGCTCGCACGGCGGGCAGCGTCGCCGGCCGCAGCAGCGGGTCGCCGGGCGCGAGAAACAGATAGCGCGTCGGCACCGCGCCGGCCCCGATTCGTCGCAGACGCAGCGCGCTCGCGCTGCGCGTGACCACGAAGCTCAGGAGTGCCTCGCAGCCGTTGCCAGCCGCGACCTCCATGGCGGCCTCGACCAAGCGCCTGAAGCAGCCGCGACCTTGATACTTGGGCAAGGTCCAGGCCGCGGTGAGCAGGCCGATGTCGTGGATACGGCCGTCGTTCGAACGGACCTGACGATAATTGATGGCCAAGCCGCCGACGAGGCGCTCGCCGTCGCGCGCGATCAGGCGGTCGGGATGGCGCGACTTGAACGGTCGTTGCAGATACCACCGGAAGCTCGCTTCGCTCCAAGCTCCGGGGAAGCACGTCGTGAGCCCGTTTAGGTAGGCGTCGTCGACGCCTGCGGGGTTGCGCTCGAGTGCGATCGTCAATCGCCCGCGGCGACTGCAAGATCGCCGACCGTCGCTGCGCTCCGCACGCGCACGTTGA
>DATFFV010000032.1:0-7477 GCA_035249885.1 Gammaproteobacteria bacterium
CGGACCGGCTCGACGAGCGCTTCCGGATCGTACAACACGGCCTCGTGGTTGAAGCCCAGGAATTTGCCGTTGCGGTCGCGGTTCGGCGTGTAGATCTCGATCGTCTGCATCTTGTTCGAGTACTCGAACGCGGCGTGCACCTTCCAGCCCTGGATGTTCGACGTCCACGTGATCAGCGTGTCGTTGTCCCAGAAGCCGATCGTCTCGCCGTACCAGCGCGGCACGTCCTGGCCCAGCCGCGGCACGTTGCCGTCGAGCTTGAACTCGCGGCCCATGTGCACCGTCGTGATGAAGTTGCGCGCGACGCCGGTGACGATCTGCACGACGGACGGCGCCGCGATGATGTGCCACTCCCAGACGGCGAACTCGTGCCAGCGGCGCATGAAGCCCTCGGGCCAGCAGTACTGCGACGGCCACTGCGGCGCGTTCGTGTTGCCGGCGTGGTAGGCCTCCTGAACCATGCGCGTCTGATACTCGGGCGTCAGCAACGACAGGAACGTCGTCATCTGGTTGTGGCGCGCGCGGTACCAGTAGGACTGCGGGTTCGTGCCTTTGTCGCGTCCCGTCCAGTCCGCTTGCGCATCGGACGTGTTGCCGGGATGCAGGTAACGGCCCGTCCATTCCTCGAGCCGCTTAGGCATAGGGCGCTGCGTCGCGCCGCCGCGCCTCGTCGTTTCCGCGAGCAGCGCCTCGTAGTGCGCTTGCGCCGTCTCGAATGGATACGGGCTCACGATCGCTTCGCGCGGATAGTCGCGGCCGCAATGGCCCCAAGCGGCCGAAGTGGGACCGTTGTCGCCGATCGTTGGCGTGGTATTCGCGCCCCACTGCTCCTCGATGCCGGCCGGGCTGTTGCAGCGGAAATAGCGCGGGTCCGTCCAGAGCTCGCGGTCCTTGTAGAAATCCTTCGACGTAAACAGATCGACGGGCAGCGGCTCGACGCCTTCCGGCGTCGCACCGTGATGCGCGGAGCCGATGAAGTCG
The DNA here is from genome assembly GCA_035249885.1 of Gammaproteobacteria bacterium. Classification (GTDB taxonomy): domain Bacteria; phylum Pseudomonadota; class Gammaproteobacteria; order Steroidobacterales; family Rariloculaceae; genus FEN-1219. The sequence goes on from DATFFV010000032.1 coordinate 982, forward strand.
TCCCACGAGCCGCGCGAGACCGCGCCGTTCGCGAACGTGATGGGGATCGCGGGGCCCGTAACTTCGTATTCGCGCAGGTCGGCGGCGAGCGGCCAACCGCGGCCGACGCTCTTGAATCCCGTGTTCGCGATTTGCTGGGCCACCGCCGTGCCGGTGACGAGCGCGGCGGCCAGGAACACGGATGCTTGACGAAGACTGGGCTTCATTCTTCCCCCGAACGGTAGGCGTTGATTTTAATTGGAAAGGACCCTTACATGCGAGTTCGAGCGACTTAAGAATCCCTGTCGGCATACCGCAGGTTGTCGAGGGTTCCTTAAAGTGCTAGGCCGCGACGGTGGTGCTGGCGCTGCCCGTCGGAATCGGCGTGGCGATCAGCGCGCGTCGAGCCAGGCCCGATACTCGGGCGAACGAACGAAACCGGCGTAGACCTCGTTGTCGACGAAGCTCGACTCGTCGAACGCGTACCCGAAGTCCCGTTCGAGACTCTCGATCGTGTCGATGCCGTCGGCGTACTCGCCGGCCGTCATGAGGACCGTCAGTCGCGTCCAATGGCTGTTTTCGTTCTCCGGCTCGAGCTCGACGCCCTGCTCTGCGTGGCGGCGCGCAGCCGCCAAGTCGCCGGCCTGGATGGCGAGCGTGGCCTTGAGGTTGGCCAGCGCTGCATCGGCGCCGAACGCGGCCTCCATGCGCTCGACGCTCTCCATCGCAGACGCGACGTCGTTCTTGTAGAAATAGTAGTCGATGAGAAGGAATGCCGTGGTCGGGTCGTCCCTGTAGTTGCGCGCCAACCGCGCCAACTCCTCGCGATACAAATCCTCGTCGAGCACGCTCGCGAGCTGCACGGAGATGTTCAGCAAAACTCGTTGGTCGCGAATCTCGTCCGGTAGCTCGCGCACCGCGGCGTAAGCATCGGCGGTTCGTCCGGCGAGCTGATACTCCCCGAGCTTCCGAAAGGTGGCCACCATGTTCTGATCGACGGCGTTCAAACCGAATAGTCGGCCGAGCAGGCTGTTGCTCGGAGCGACGATCAATTGCGACGCGGCGCCGAACGTGTCGCTCAACCGTTGCCCGTTCGTGGCGACGAGCGCGTCTACGACGCGCGGACGGCCGCCCGGGCGGCTCTCCGCGATCAGCAACAAGTAGTTGTGGCCGCCCTCGCCGAGGTCGTAGCGGACCAGAGGACCGCGCATGCCGTCGAACGTCCGCACGCGCAGGAAAATCGCGCGGCCCTCCAGGGACTCGATCTGCGAGATCCACATCGCCGGTAGTCGAGTCCCACCGGCCGCGAACCCGCGGACGAAATCGTTGCGTTCGCTTTCGACGTCCGACATGGTCTTCGAGCTGCGGACCCCGAGCGCCTGGAAATCCAGCAGCGCGCCGAGCGCGACCGGGTCGCTGTCGTTGATCGCAGCGGCCCATTGCTCACCCAATTCGGCGAGCTGCGCGTCGGAGAGCCCGACCGCCATGTCGGCCTCTTGGGCCAACGACGGCTGGCCGAGCAACCCGAACGAAACCACGCAAAACGACAGAATTCGCCAGATCATCGTCTAGTTCTCCCTGAGCGTCGCGCCCCGCGATCGGTCCGTCGCGTCAAGACTACTGCGTGGCTGGGCGGCGCGCTCAGTTCTCGCGCAGCGCGGCGCAGACGTCGATTCGCGAAGCTCTGCGCGCCGGCACGTACGACGCCAGCATCGTCACCCCGAGCATGATCAGCGGGACGGCTGCCAGCACCCATGGATCGAGCGCGCTCGTTTCGTAGAGCTGGCTCGCGACAACCTGCCGCAGGGCTATAGCACCGCCGATCCCGAAGACGACTCCGATACCCGCGAGCTGCAACGCGCGCATGACGAACATCTTGACCAGATTGCCGCGCTCGGCGCCGAACGCGGACCGCACCGCGATCTCGTTGAACCGCTGATTGACCGAGAACGAGATCAGGCCGTACGTCCCGACCGCCGCGAGCGTCAGCGAAACCAAGCCGAACACGACGAGCACCAGGGCTCCGAGCCGGTGTCTCGCGAGCGACGCGGCGATGACGTCGGAGTAGATCGCGAACGTCGCGGGGATCGTGGGATCCATGGCCGCGAGCTCGCGCCGGATCGGCTGAATCAAAGCGGCGACATCGTCGGTCTCCGCGCGGACCATGACCGCCATCTTGCGCATGGTCGTTTGTTCGTGCGTGGTGTAGACCGCCGGCTGCACGCCGTCCTGGAGGTTGGCCTGCTTGATGTCCGGAATCACGCCGACGATCTCGGCCTCAGCGATGGTTTGCTCGCCGAGCTGGCCGAAGCCGATACCCCCCGGACGCATGGCTCCTGCGCCCGCCGAGATGCGCCGGCCGATGGGGTTCTCCCCGGCGAGATACGTGCGCGCGTACGTTTCATTGACGACGGCGACACCGGCCGCGCCGCGCCGATCGGTCGGCTCGAGCAGCCGGCCGGCGAGCGGACGAATGCCGAGCGTCGTGAAGAACTCGGGCGAGACTTGGTTGCCGTACGCGAGCTGATCGTTAGCGGGCGTATCGGTGCCGAGAACGGGGTAAGGATTGAGCGTGACGGGGAACAGCCCTTGGTTCAGCGGGGCAGCGGACGCTGCTCCCGCGGAAGCGACGCCGGGCAGCGCGTCGATGCGGCTCACGAGCTCCTGGTAGAACTGCGCCACGCCCAACATGCCGCTGCCGTCGTAAATGCCGAATCGCCCTGTCGGATCGGGTCTCAGGTTCCTGACGTCGATGCGCCCCGTAACGTTGAGCACCACCGTCAACATGCGCTGCGGATCGAAGCCCGGATCCGCGGACGAAAGCTGCGAGTAACTTCGCACGAGCAGCCCGGCACCGATCACAAGCACGACCGCCAACGCGATCTCGGCAATCACCAGAACACCGAACACGCGGTTGCGTCCCGGCGCGACCGCAGCGGAGCGACCGCCCGTGTTGATGAGGCCGCTCAAATTACCGGACGACACGCGCAGCGCGGGCGCCAAGCCGACCGCAAACGCCACGAGCAAGACGCAGGCAGCCGCGAACAGGAACACGTTCTGATCGATCGCGAGCGTGCCGAAGCGTGGCAAGTCTGCGGGGCCGATGGCCTTGAGAACCTGAATCGCACCGAGCGCGAGGCCCAACCCGAGGACTCCACCGATGGTGCAGAGCGCGAAGCTCTCGGTCATGAGCTGGCGGAACACGCGCCACCGGCGCGCCCCGAGTGCCTCGCGCAGCGCGATCTCGCTCGTCCGCACGACACCGCGCGCGAGCAACAAGTTCGCGACGTTGAGGCAGGCGATCAAGAGCAGAACCGCCGTGGCCCCGACCACGATGATCAGCGTGGACCGCAGGTCGCCGACGACTTCCTCGAGCAACGGTTGCGCGACGAACTCGAGCGCCCGGCCGTCCGGCCACGGGATCGACTCGTTCAGCCGGCCCGCGAACACGTCGAGCTCGGCCTGAACCTGGGCGGCGGAGATGCCGGGATGCACGCGCACGTAGCCCGGCATGTTGAAGAGCGGGAGCGGGCGGCCCGGCGGTCCCGTGAAAATCTTGGTCCACATTCCCGTGCCGACGGGAAACTCGAAGCCCTGCGCCGCCACGCCGATCACGTTCAGCGGGCCGCTGCCGACGCGAATCGGCTTCCCGAGAATGTTGGGATCCGAATTGAACACGTCCCGCCACATCTGGTAGCTCAAGACGGTGTTTCGCCAGTCCTCGCCGGGCTGAAACGCGCGGCCCATGTGCAACGGCTCGGTGAAGACCTGGAAAAACTCGTCCGAGGCCCGGAACTCGTTGAGTGCGAACGCCGTGCCCTCGTCATTGACGACGGACTGCTCGAAAGAGTAGCCGTACATCGCGGCCTGAATCGACTGACCGTCGGCGGCCATCGGGTCGATGTGAGGCGGACCCGTCGTGCCGCGCGGAAGCCCCAGCGTGTCGACCGTGTAGACACGGTAGATGTCGCCGGAGTCGTTGTAGTCGAGAGGCTTCAGCAACACGGCGTCGACGACGCTGTAGATGACCGTGCTCGCGGCGATGCCGAGCGCCAACGTCACGATCGCGGTCGCGGTGAACGCGAAGTTCTTGGTCAATACGCGCCGCGTGAACTTCAGATCGCGGGCGAGCACGTCGAGCCAACCGGGCATCGCCATCGTTTGCAGCCTCCCCCGCCTCGTACCGTCCCCGACGGCCAGCCTAAGGTACCGCCGGCGCGTCCCGGGCGATAGATCGTGCCCGATTCGGCACACCCGAACGCGGTAAGTTCCGGGCGGCCGCGCGAACCGCTCGGGACGGTTAGAGGGCTAGTCTGCCCTCAGCGCCGCGATCGGATCGACGCGCGTGGCGCGCCTGGCCGGCAGCCAGCTCGCGCCCAGCGCGACGAGGACGAGCAGCACGACGACACCGACGAACGTCAGCGGATCGCGCGGCGCCACGCCGTACAGCAGGCTCGCTGCGAGCTGAGTGGCGCCGAGCGCTCCGATGACGCCGATGGCGACGCCGACGAGCGCCGGCGTCAACCCGTGCCGCATCGCGAAACGGCGGACGTTCTCGGTGCGCGCGCCGAGTGCCATGCGTACTCCAATCTCGTGCGTGCGCTCCGTGACCTCGTAGCCGATCACGGCCGAGAGGCCGACCGCCGCGAGCACGAGCGCGATCAGCGCGAACCCGGTCAAGAGCGCCATGTTGAATCGCGGACCGGCGATCGAGGCCGCGAGGTCCGTCTCCGTGAGCCGCACGTTCCGTATCACAATTTCCGGATCGAGCGCTTGCGTCGCCGCACGCACCGAAGCGACGACCTCACCGGGATCCTCGGCGGCGCGCACGATCAGCGTCAAGCCCGACGACGTTACCATCGCCGCATCGGCGCGAAACGGCAGATAGAACTGCGGCACGTCTCGGGGCTGCAGCAATCCGCCGAAAATAACGTAGTCGACGACGCCGACCACCGTCGTCCAACTCTCCTGCCACTTCATCTCCGCGCCAACGGCGTCTCCCTGGGGCCAGAACAGCTGCGCCATCGCGCGATTGACGATCACGGCCGCACCGCTTTGCACTTCGTCCGGCGTGAACGTTCGGCCTTCGAGCAGGCGCATACCAAGCGTGTCGAAGTAATCCGGCCGCACGAGGTTGACCGCAAAGCCCGTGCGGGCCTCGGCATCGCTGAGCGTCGTTCCCGGGACCTCGGGCGCGGTGGTCCCGATGAAATAGTTCGGCGATTGGGCTGCTTGTGTGACGCCAGCGACGCCGGGTAGCGAGTCGATCCTAGCCAACAGGTCCTCCGCGAGAACGTCACGGCTCGTCGGAGCCTGATATCTGGCTCGAGGTAGCGACAGCTGCACCGAGAACAGATTGTTCGCGTCGTAGCCGACGTCGACTTGCTGCAAGTAGATGACGCTACGCACGAGCAGTCCCGCGCTCACGAGCAAGACGACGGAGATCGCCATCTGCGCCGCCAGGAGCGCCTTGCGCAGGCGCACACCGCTGCCGCGCACGACGCCGGCGGCACCGTGCCGCAAGGTACCGGCGAGTTTCCCCGACGCGACCTGCAACGCCGGCGCCATGCCGCACAAGAGCGCGGTCAAGACGGACGCACCGAAGGTAAACGCAAGCACCTGCGGATCGAGCCGCACCTCGGCGAGCTGCGGCAAGTTGCCCGGCCGCAGGCGCACGAGGATGCCGAGCGTGAGCCAGCCGAGCACGACGCCCACTGCGCCGGCAGCAAGCGCCAGAACCAAGCACTCGGCCAACAGCGCACGCACGAGGCGCCAACTGCTCGCGCCCAGCGCGGCGCGCAACGCGAGCTCGCGCGCACGAGACGCACCGCGGGCCAGCAGCAAGCTGGCAACGTTCGAGCATGCGACGAGCAGCACGAGGCCGACGGCCGCAAATACGACGAGCAAGGCATCGCGCGCGGTCCCGCCAACCAGGTGCGGGGGGCGAACGACGCGTGTGACGGAGTTCGGCAGGGTGAGCCGCTGCCCGGTCGTTTCCACCGCCCGCGCAACCAGCGCGTCGAGCTCGGTTCTGACTGCGTCGATGGGGACCTCGGGCCGTAGGCGGCCGAACGCCTCGACTGACCGATTCCCAGTCGTCGCAGCGGTAACCGCCTCGAGCGACAACGGCAGCCACACCTCGGAGCGCCTAAAAGCGATCGCATCCCACCGCGCCGGCATCACGCCGATGACAGTGTGCGATACGTCGTTGAGAGTGATGGCCCGTCCGAGCACATCGCGCGCGCCGCCGTACTCGCGCTGCCAAGTCTCATAGCTCAACAGCACGACCGCGGGCGCGCCCGCAGCGGCGTCGTCGGCACCGAACTCGCGACCCAGAACCGGAGATACGCCGAGGAACGCCGGCAAGTTCGGCGTCATTCCCATCGCGAGCAAGACGCGCGCGCCGCTCGCATCGAGCGCGACCACGTCGCGGAGCTGATAAGCCTCGATCCCGTCCAGCGATCGCGCCTGCTCACGCCAGACCCGCGCGACGAACGTGTCCGCACCGAAAGTGGCC
>DATFFV010000033.1:0-8650 GCA_035249885.1 Gammaproteobacteria bacterium
GGCGGCCCAAGGTGGGGCTGCGGCGCGAGCGGCTCAACACCGTGCTCGGCCTCGAGGTTCCGACGAAGCAGGTCACGGCTCTGTTGCGGCGGCTCGGAATGCAAGTCGACGCGAGTCGCGACGGCTGGCGCGTGAAGCCCCCGTCGTTTCGCTTCGATATCGCGATCGAGGAAGACCTCATCGAGGAGGTCGGCCGGATGGTCGGCTACGACGCCATTCCGGCCACACCGGGCGCCGCCGTCGAGCGCCTCGGGCTCGCGAGCGAGACCGATGTCGCTGCGGGCCGCCTCGCCGACGTGCTCGCGGGGCGCGGCTACGCCGAGGCCATCACCTACAGTTTCATCGACCCCGCGCTCGGGGCACTCGTGAACCCCGGCGCCGCCGGCGTCGAGCTCGCCAACCCCATCGCGAGCGACATGGCCGTGCTCCGGCCGTCATTGTGGCCGGGGCTCATCGAAGCGGCACACCGCAACCTGAGTCATCAACGCCAACGGCTGAAGCTCTTCGAGATCGGGCCGCAATTCGCGGCCGCCGACGGCGGCGTCTCGCAAGCGAGCGTCGTGGCCGGGTTGGCTCTTGGCAGCCGTCAGCCCGAGCACTGGGACAACGCGGGCGGCGACCTCGATTACTTCGACGTGAAGGGCGACGTCGAGGCCCTGTTGCGAACGACGGGCGTCGTTGCGGAGTTCCGCTTCGAGTTGGGCTCGCACCCGGCCCTGGCGCCCGGACGCACGGCGCGAATTCTGCGCGGCGACCAAGACGTCGGTTGGCTCGGCGTGCTGCATCCCGAGATCATGAAGCGACTCGACAAGAAGCGTGCGGCCGTCGTGTTCGCACTACAGATCGAAAGGCTCGCGCCTGCGCGCGTGCCGGCGTTCCAGCGGTACTCGAAGTTCCCGTCGATCCGCCGCGACCTCGCGATCGTCGTCGGCGACGAAGTCACGGCGGAAGAGTTGACGCGCGCGGCGCGCATCGCAGTCGGAGAGATTCTCCGGGAAGTCGTGGTATTCGACGTATACCGTGGCAAAGGGGTAGATTCAAGACGAAAAAGCGTGGGTTTAGGCTTGATTTTGCAGGACGCCTCACGCACGCTTACCGACGGGGACGCCGACCAAAAAATGCACTCCGTGATGCTCAGCCTCGAGCGTGAGTTCGGAGCGACGATAAGAACTTAACAAAAATCGGACGCCGAACTCTGATATGGCACTAACGAAAGCGAACATGGCCGAGTCGTTGTTCAACGAGCTCGGCTTGAACAAGCGCGAGGCCCGTGAGCTCGTGGATTCGTTTTTCGAAGATCTCAGAGCGGCGCTCGCCGTCGGGGAACAAGTCAAGCTTTCCGGCTTCGGAAACTTCGATTTGCGTGATAAAAATAAACGTCCTGGACGAAACCCGAAGACTGGCGAGGAGATTCCAATCACCGCTCGCCGCGTCGTGACGTTCCGTCCGGGCCAAAAACTAAAAGCGCGAGTCGAGGCCTATGCTGGAACCAGGGAATAACGACGACCTGCCCCCGATCCCGGGGAAGCGGTATTTCACGATCGGCGAGGTCAGCGACCTCTGCGCCGTGAAACCGCACGTCCTACGCTACTGGGAACAGGAATTCCCGCAGCTCAAGCCCGTTAAACGCCGGGGCAACCGTCGTTACTACCAGCGCCAGGACGTGCTGATCATCCGCCAGATCCGCAGCCTGCTCTACGAAGAGGGGTTCACGATCGGCGGCGCTCGCCAGCGGCTCATGGGCGACGAAGCAAGGAGCGATACCACTCAGAGTCAACAGATCATCCGGCAGGTCCGCGCCGAGCTCGAGGACGTCCTCAAGCTACTGCGCCGCTAGCGCCGAGACCCGGCGGCCGGTATGCGCCGCAGGGGCTTGCCGCTACACTGACAGCCTCGGTCGGGGCGTGGCGCAGCCTGGTAGCGCACTTGCATGGGGTGCAAGGGGTCGCAGGTTCAAATCCTGTCGCCCCGACCAAATTAACCACTAGAACAAAGCCGGTCGCACACCTTTTGTTCCTCGAACAGTACAAGCTCGAAGCCAATCCGTTCGTTCCCGACGGCGCGCGGCCCGTGTTCGCGTCGCACTCGATGCGGTACGCGGCGCTCAAGCTCGAGGAGCTCATCGGCAGGCAAATTCAGTCACTGTTTTTGAGCGGGCCGGTGGGCGTCGGCAAGACGACGTTGACGCGGCAGCGGCTCCGGCAGCTCAAAGAGCTGCCCCACGCCTGGATCAAACCGGGGCTCGAGACTCGCGAAGCCCTGCTGACGCGCTTGCTCGAGGAGATCGGGCCCGGCGCCGTCGAAGGCTCGGCCGGCGAGCTGCGGCGCATTCTCGAGGTATACCTGCGGCACCAGGCGGGCGGCGGTCACTTCGCGTTCATCGTCATCGACGGAGTCGAGCGTTTCGCCGCGCCCGTGCTGCGCGAGTTCGAGGCGCTCGCGCAACTGCGGCTGCGCAACCGGCCCGTCGTTTACATCCTCGCGCTGACGCGTAGCGAGGAACTGGTCGCCAATCTCATTCCGGCGTACGACGCCGGGTCCTTCGCGCGCGCCGCGCACCAGCGGCTCACAGGGTTCACGCTCGACGAGACCCGGGCGTACATCTGGGCCTGCTTGCGCGGCGCCGGCTGCGACTGGGCCGAGGAGCTCGTTCCCGACGACGTCATCCTCGACATCCAGGCGTTCACGCAAGGCGTCGTTGGCGACGTCAACGCCATCTGTCGCTCGGCGCTCGATGCCATCGCCGCGCGCTCGACGGGCAGCAATCGCCAGCCCAAGGTCACGCGCGCGTTGCTCAAAGAGGCCGGCATGAGCCTCAACCTGCGGTATGACCCTTCCGCGTGGAGCCAACCCGTCGAGGAGCTTTCCCCCGAGGCCGTCCACCTGAGCGACCCGGGCAACCTGCGGCTCGAGGCTGCGAGACTCATCGTCTCGAGCGGCAAGGCCGTCATCGCCGAGGTCACGCTGAACCGGCCCCGCATGGTGCTCGGCCGCGACGAGACCTGCGACATCAGTCTCGACAGCCGCTATGTGAGCCGCTTCCAGAACCTGTTCATGGAGACGCCCGAAGGTTGGCTGCTCATCGACTTGAGCAGCACCAACGGCTGCTTCGTGAACGGCCGCCGCGTCCGCGAGCACCGGCTGCGCGACGGCGACCTCATCGCCGTCGGCCATCATCAGATGCGGTTTGCCGGCCCGAGCGTGCGGGGCAGGGTTCCGACCTCGGCGCCGACCGAGGCGTCGGACACGACTCTCGTCGCGACGCGCCCCGAGGTGCTGCAGCGCTCGGGCTAACACCAGCGCGCGGTTTCAGGCGAGCGCGGGCCGCAGCAGATGCTCGCTGGCGTCGTCGACGGCAGCGCGCGGCTCGAGCGAGCGATCCTCGATGCCGAGCAGGATTGGCTCGGCGTTGGCCCGATAGATGTTGACCTTGGCGTTGTAGACGCGCCGCGCAATGCCGTGCTTGTCGTTGATCGTGATGCGCCGCACGCTGAACTCGCCGTTCGGCAGCTTCGTCCCCGTGAGATAGCAGCGAATCGCGTCGACGCGCTCACCCGACAGCTCGATGCCGGCGAGCCGCTCGACGTTGCGCATCGCGAGCTCGACGAAATCCGTCGACTCCACGATGCGCGGCTCGGGGGCCGCCGCGCCGTCCGCCGGCATCTCCGCGCGAAAGTCGCCGACGAGGATCTGGCCCGGCAGCGCCCGCTCGATGACGCGCGCGAGCTCCACGGTCACGTCACCCACGATGTAGTTGTAGAGCGTAGGGCTCAACCCTTCGGACTGGTGGAACTCGTAGCTGCTGCCGACGTGGAAGCACGCGCGCAGCCGCGGCACGGTGTTGTGCTTGGCTTTGCTCTGCGCGATGGCGTTGTCCGCGAGCGCGAGCTGCATGAAATGGTAGAGGTTCAAGTTGCCTTCGAGCGACAGGTCGCGGTTCCAGATGTAGAACCCGTCGCCCGTCGTCGTGCGCGAGAAATCGACGTCGATTTTCTTCGTGAGCAGCTTGCTCTGGGCGGCGTTCAACGAGTAGGAGAGGCTGTTGAGCTGCATCATCTGCTCGAACGGCGAGAGCAGGCTGAAGCCTACGATGTCGAACAGCACGACGCCGCGATTCGGCACGTAGGTGATGCTGTAGCGCTTCACCATCTTCTCGATGATTTCGTTCTGGGCCTCGGTGTTCTTGAGCGGCTCGCGAAGCTGCACGTGGGTGGTCGCGATACCGAGCAGTCGGCCGACTTTGTTGAGCTGCGTCGGCGTGAGGCAGCGGCGCGCGGAGAGCAGTACCTGGAAGAATTCCTGCTTGGGTCTAGACGACGTGCCGCTCTGGCGCACGCCCGAGTCGCGCGTGTAGCCGGCGATGGCGTAGTGCGGTGCGACGAGCAGGGCGATGCCGTCGCCTTCGGGGCACCAGTTCAGGATGACGTTCTCGCCGAGTCCCCAGTGCTCGTGCAAACAGCGGTCGAGGAAGATGAGGTTGCTCCGCTCCTTGAGGCTCATCTCGTCGGTAATGGCGGACAACGCGTCGAGGTAGCTACCGACGCTCGCGAGCCGAAAAATTCCTGAATCCCGCGGATTCATCCCCATCCCCTGATAAGCTTGGATCATACTCTTGAGCCGATACCTGGCAAAGAAACCTTAGCGGCCTGATTCCACGCGCATTACGTGGCCAAGCCCGCGCAGGCACCCGTTGCCCGCATCCGGTGCCGCCGCCATAATCGCTGCCCCGAAAAAATCTCGATCGCAGCACCCTATGGCCCAGGATCCACCCGACCCCCGCCGGCACTCTCGCATCGTCGTCGACGGGCTGGCCCAGGCGCCGGCCAGGGCCATGCTGCGGGCCGTCGGCTTCAAGGACGAGGACTTCGCCAAGCCGCAGGTCGGTATCGCCTCGACCTGGAACATGGTCACGCCCTGCAACATGCACATCGACGGGCTCGCGCGCCATGCGCAGGCCGGCGTCGACAGCGCAGGCGCCAAGGGCGTTTTGTTCAATACGATCACGGTCTCGGATGGGATCGCCAACGGCACGCCGGGCATGCGCTATTCGCTCGTGTCGCGCGAGGTCATCGCCGACTCGATCGAGGCCGTGGCGAGCGCGGAGGGCTTCGACGGCCTCGTCACGATCGGCGGCTGCGACAAGAACATGCCGGCCTGCGTCATGGCGATGGCACGCCTCGACCGGCCCTCGATCTTCGTTTACGGGGGCACGATCAAGCCCGGGCCGAAGCGGCGCGACATCATCTCCGTGTTCGAGGCCGTCGGCAGCTACGCGGCCGGCAAGATCGACGATGCGGAGCTCAAGGAGGTCGAGTCGACCGCGATCCCGGGAGCCGGTGCCTGCGCCGGCATGTACACCGCCAACACGATGGCCTCGGCCATCGAAGCGCTCGGCTTGAGCCTCGCCAACAGCTCGGCGCAAGAAGCCGTCTCGCCGGCCAAGGCCGACGACAGCCGCCGTGCGGGCGAAGGCGTCGTGACGCTGATCCGGCGCGGCATCAAGCCGTCCGACATCTTGAGCAAGGAGGCGTTCGAGAACGCGATCACGACCGTCATTGCGCTCGGCGGCTCGACGAACGCCGTGCTGCACCTGCTCGCCATGGCGCACGAGGCGCGCGTGGCGCTTACGCTCGACGACTTCACGCGCATCGGCAGCCGCACGCCCGTGCTTGCCGACCTGCGGCCCAGCGGCCGCTACATGATGTCGGAGCTCGTGGCGATCGGCGGGATCCAGCCCCTCCAGAAGACGCTGCTCGACGCGGGCCTGCTCCACGGCGGCTGCCTCACGGTCACGGGGCGCACGCTCGCGGACAACCTCGCGGCCGTTCGGCCGTACCCGGCCGGGCAGACGATCGTCCGGTCCCTCAGCGAGCCCATCAAGGCGGACAGCCATCTCGCCGTGCTCTACGGCAACCTTGCGCCCGAGGGCGCGGTCGCCAAGATAACCGGCAAGGAAGGCACACGATTTGCGGGCAAGGCGCGCGTGTACGACTCCGAGCACGATGCGCTGCGCGGGATCATCGACGGCGCCATCGTCGCAGGCGACGTCATCGTCATTCGCTACGAGGGGCCGAAGGGCGCGCCCGGGATGCCCGAGATGCTGAGCCCGACGGGCGCCGTTATCGGCCGCGGCCTCGGCAGCCAGGTGGCACTGATCACCGATGGCCGCTTTTCGGGCGGTAGCCATGGCTTCGTCGTGGGCCACATCACACCCGAGGCCGCCGCCGGCGGCCCGATCGCGCTCGTCGTAGACGGCGATCCCATCGTCATCGATGCGACGCGCAAGACCATCGAGCTCGGCGTGGCGCCGGCCACGCTCGAGCAGCGCCGACGCGCCTGGAAAGCGCCGCCCGCGAAAGCCGACCGCGGCCTGCTCGCGAAATACGCGCGTCTCGTGAGCTCCGCCTCGCAAGGCGCCGTGACCGATCTCAACCTGCTCTGACCGACTAGAGGCGTCCATGTCTGCACAACCGGTGCTCGGCGCAAGCCAAGCCGTCGATACCCCGTATCCCGACTCGCCGTGGGTCGTGCTCAAGTTCGGGGGCACGAGCGTCTCGACGGCCGAGAACTGGGCGATCATCGCGGGGCTCGTGCGCGAGCGGCTCGCGGAGGGCGTGCGGCCGGTCGTCGTGCACTCGGCGCTCGTGGGCGTCTCGAATGCACTGATCGCCTTGCTCGACGCGGCCGCCGCCCGCGGCGACACCGACGAAAGGATCGCGAAGATCCGCGCACAGCACGACGTGCTCGCCAAGAACCTGGGCGTCGATCCCAACCTGCTCGACGAACGCTTCGCGACGCTCGGGCAAATCATCGCCGACGCGAAGCTCGTCGGCGAGGTCAGCCCGCGTGTGCACGCGCGCGCGCTTGCGCATGGCGAGCTCGCGGCGACGGACCTCGGCGCGGCGTACTTGCGCAAGATCGGGCTCGAGGTCGCCTGGCTCGACATTCGCGACTTTCTGGAGAGCGCGACACTACGCGACCAGACGGAGCGCGCGCTCTACATCTCGGCGCGCTGCGATTTCGCGCCCGACAAGGCGTTGCAGCAACGCTTCGCTGCGATCGAGGGTGTGATCCTGTCGCAGGGCTTCATCGCACGTAACGCGCAGGGCGAGACCGTGCTCTTGGGACGCGGCGGCTCGGACACGTCGGGCGCGTATCTCGCGGGCAAGCTAGAGGCGCGGCGCCTCGAGATCTGGACCGATGCGCCGGGCTTCTTCAGCGCCGACCCGAAGGCCGTGCCCTCGGCGCGGCTCATCAAGAGCCTGCACTACCGCGAGGCGCAGGAGATCGCGTCGGCCGGCGGTGGCATCCTGCACCCGCGCAGCATCTCGCCCGTGCGTGCGTCGGGTATTCCGCTCTATCTCAAGAGCACGATGCATCCCGAGTGGGAAGGCAGCGTCATCTCGAACGCCCAAGGCGACGACCAGCCGCAGCTCAAGGCCATCTCGCACCGCAGCGGCATCACGCTCGTGTCCATGGAGTCGACGGAGATGTGGCACCAGGTCGGCTTCCTCGCCGACGCCTTCGACGTCTTCCGGAAGCACGGCATCTCCGTGGATCTGATCTCCACGTCGGAGAGCAACGTCACGGTGTCGATCGACACGGCGCTCAACGTCACGACTGTCGACGCCATCGAGGCGCTGGCCACGGATCTGCGCAAGCTCTGCAAAGTCGCGATCATCGGCGGCTGCGCCGCCGTGACGCTCGTCGGCCAACGGATTCGCACGATCCTGCACGAGCTCACGCCCGTGCTCGAGGTGTTCCGGGAGCAGCAGGTTCATCTCGTGACGCAGGCCGCGAACGACTTGAACCTCACGTTCGTCGTGAACTCCGAGCATGCGCCGCGGCTGGTGCAGCACCTGCACGGGCTGCTCGTCGGTAAGTTCGAGGGCGGCGTGTTCGGCGAGACGTGGGAGCGCCTCCAGAGCGGCAGCCCGCCGGCCAAGGCGTTGCCGAAGCCGTGGTGGGTGACAAAGAAGACGCAGCTCCTCGAGATCGGCGCGCAGCGCGACGCGACCTACGTCTACGACCGCGAGAGCATCGAGCAGGCGATCGCCGCGCTGCGCTCTCTCGAAGCCGTCGACGCCGTGTTCTACGCGATGAAGGCCAACTCCAATCGCGAGATCCTGAAGCTCGTGCACGACCGCGGCTTCAACCTCGAGTGCGTGTCGCCGGGCGAGGTCGCGCGCGTGCTCGAGGTTTTGCCGCAGATCGATCGCCGGCGCATCCTGTTCACCCCGAATTTCGCGCCGCGCAGCGAATACGAGCGGGCGCTCGAGCAGGGTGTCTGGGTCACGCTCGACAACCTGTTCCCGCTCAAGCAGTGGGCCAAGAGCTTCAAGGGCCGCGAGATCTTCGTCCGCATCGACACGGGCCAGGGCCGCGGTCACCACGAGCACGTGCGGACCGCCGGCGTGTACTCGAAGTTCGGCGTTCCGCTGTTCGAGATCGACGAGCTCGTCGACGCCGTCAAGAAGGCCGGCGCGCACGTCGTCGGCGTGCATGCGCACACGGGCAGCGGCGTGCTCACCCCCGACGCGTGGCTCGACACGGGCAAGCAGCTCCTCGAGCTCTTCGAGCAGCTCCCCGACGTGCGTTACGTCGACGTCGGCGGTGGCCTCGGCGTGCCCGAGCGCATGGGGCAGGCCGG
>DATFFV010000034.1:0-18076 GCA_035249885.1 Gammaproteobacteria bacterium
CGCTCGCGACTCGGTCGGTCGAGCCGTCGAGCCAGACGAGATAACGAACCCCCGTCTGCTTGACCTGATCGAGCACGCCGGGCCGGTCCAACAGCGCGGACAGATCCTCGGTGCTCAGCGGCGCAGTCGAGGGCTCGAACCACGGGTACATCCTGTCCTCGAAATCCTTCGAGGAGTGCACGTCGAGACCGTCGTTGCCCTTCGCGAGCCCGTCGCTGATGCATTGCACGAACTCTTCCTCGGCTTCGTGCGTCGCGTGCTGTTTGCGCGCGAGGACGACGAGCTGCTCGCCGTCGGCGATGACCGCATCGGTTTGCTTGTAGGGTTCCATGCGTGCCGTGATGCCGCACGCACAGAGGAATGGCAATGCCAGCGCGATGCTCAAGTTCCGCGAGTGGGTCACGCTATTGGCTCGGTGCTGGGCTGCCGGATTCGCCGCCGGCCGAATCGGCAGCGGCCGCTTGTGGTCCGGCAGTGACGGGTGTGCCATAGCCTTTTCCCCCTAACCATTCTTTGATTTGAGGTTGCTGACTGAACTTCGTCGAGATCGTCGCGCCTGCTTCGCGCATGGCTACGATCGCGGCGCGCTGCACCGCGTCTTCCTGGTCGCGGAGTAGCTCGGATTTTCCATAGCCCGAGACGGGCCATTGCAGGACGGTTGCGCCGTCCGGCTCGTAAACCGTGATCTGATACTGCATCCAAACTTCGACGAACTCGTCGCGCTCGCCGATCGGAATGTCGAACTCGAACTTCTCGAGCTTCGGCTCGATCACGCCGTCGAGTGCCGCCGCACCGCCCGCGAGCGGCACGCCTTGCACGTCGGCGACTTCCTGGAACATCGCCTTGAACAGCGGCTCGAGCATCGCGACGTTCGCGTCGCCGAGCGCGATCGTCCAGAGCGACTGATCGGGGATGTCTTCGGTATAGATGAAGTTGTAGAGCTCGTCGGGAATGATGATGCCCATGCGCAAGGGCAGGGGTTCGATGAGCGGCGTGGGGAAACTCGATTCGACGATGACGTTCGTAGATCCGCAGCCGCTCAAGGCTGCGCCCGCGATCACGGCCGGCCAGAGTCGCCTCGAACGGGCTTGGAGCATCAGCGACATGAGCCGCTTCTTATGTCGTGCGTCAAAGAATTTCGTCCTGATTGAACGTTAACACCGAACGGCAGCCGCCAAAAGGCCCCGTGTGCTCCACGCCTCTATGACCCGAGGCGACAGCAAAAGATTCACGTCCGCAATGAACGTTCGGGGACGTTCTTGGGACTGCGGACTCGATGTTGCTCGGCGCGTCAGCGCGGCGCCGGGTGTGGGACCGGCCCAGTTACGTATCCGCGTGGCCGCTCACCATAAGACGGGCCGGGTCGAGGCCGGTGCCTAACAGCCGAGCACGATGGCTGTCGGCATGACGATGCAGCTGCCGACGAGCCCAATGAGGGTTGCTAGATCCAAGTTGCGTTCCTCGCCGCGGCCGCAGATCGTGCACCGCGCCGGCGATGGGTTGGCCAACGGTTATCGGCTGCCCGCGACGATTCTTAAGGAGTGCGAGAACGACGAGGAGGGGGTGCGTGCTAGAGTAAAATTGGCTCCGTAGGACCGGGCCTGGCCAGGAGGGACGCATGGGTAGATCGGCTGGTGCGCTATGCCTCTTCGGACTGTTGTCTTGCGGCGCCGGCTTCGCTCAGGACGCAGGTTCGCGTTACGCGATCGATCCCAGCGAATCCGACCTGCACTGGCTCGTCTACAAGGCGGGGACGCTCGCGAGGCTCGGGCACAATCACACGGTCGCGGTCGGCGACCTCGGCGGCTACGTCACGAAGAACGACTCGGACCTCGCCGCGTCCCGGTTCGAGATGGAGTTCTCGGTCGCGGCGCTCGTCATCGACGACCCCAAGCTGCGCAGCACGCTCGGCGAGGAATTCGCGAGCGTGCCGACCGCCGACAACATCGCCGGTACACGCACGAACATGCTCGGCGAGCGCGTGCTGGACGGCGACAAGCATCCGGCAATCCGCGTCGTGGGAACGGGGCCGGCTGCCAGCGGGGGAGCGCAAACGTTGACCGTGACCGTGGAGATGCTCGGCCGCAGCATTCCGTTGACGGTACCCACGCAGGTTACGGTCGACGGCGACGTCATCACGGCCAGCGGCGAATTCGAGCTCAACCACGCCGATCTCGGCATGGAGCCGTTCAGCGTCATGCTCGGTGCGCTGGCGGTCGGCGAGAAGCTGTCGTTCGCGTACCGCATCACGGCGCGCCGCGAAGCCCACTGAGCGTCAAGGGCTAGGCGGCCGCGCTGGCGCCCTCGTTCGGCGCTCTTCCCCTCGGGGAACCGCCGCGCCCTGCAGCTCGACCGGTCCAAACCTCGCCGCAGCGCGCGGTCAGCAGCAGCGGCGCACGCCTTCCCACTTGCGCTGCTGCTCCTCGCGGACGAACGCCGCTCGATCGAGCGGCACGCCGCCTTTGGCCGCGTGTTGCAAGCGCCAGTGGGCGAGATAGCGCTCGTAAGCGTCGTCGCCTGTGAGCTCGCGCAGGCAGGCCCAAACGCGGCGCAGCGTGGCGATCATCGCTCGGCCTCGACAAGGCGCGTTGGCACGTGCGGCGTTTCGGCCAGCGGCGGGCAGCGGCGGCCCGACAACGCCGCGTGGCAGATGCGCACGGTCTCCACGATCAAGACCCAGACAGTGACGAGGAAGAACAGCGTCAACGCGGCGTCGAGCCGGTCGTTGAAGATGAGCCGCGGTGCTTGCGCGGCGGCCGCGTCCGTCATCGAGCCCGAGGCAAGTTGCGCGGCGAGGTCGTTGGCGTGCGACAGGAAGCCCACGCGCAGGTCCGGGCTGAAGAGCTTCTCCCACGCGGCCACGCTCGTGACCGTGACGAGCCACACGAGCGGCAAGCCCGTGACCCAGGCGAAGCGCGCACGGCCCGATTTGACGAGCACGGTCGTGGCGACGCAGAGCGCGATGGCGGCCAACATCTGATTGGCGATGCCGAACAGCGGCCAGAGGCTGTTGATGCCGCCGAGCGGATCGATCGTGCCGAAGTACAGGAAGTAGCCCCAGCCCGCGACGACGAGCGCGCTGCAGATCAGCACGCTCGGGTACCAGCTCGTGCGGCCCAGCGCAGGCACGACGTTGCCGAGCAGGTCTTGGAGCATGAAGCGCGCCACGCGCGTGCCGGCATCGACGGTCGTCAGAATGAACAGCGCCTCGAACATGATCGCGAAGTGGTACCAGACCGACAGCAGCGTGTTGCCGAACGCGCTCGAGAAGATACTGGCCATGCCGACGGCAAGCGACGGCGCGCCGCCCGTGCGTGCGAACAGCGTCGTCTCGCCCATTTCGCTCGCGAGCGTCTCCATGCGCTCGACGGTGACCGGGTAGCCCCACGACGAGATCGTCGCGACGGCATCGGCGGCCTGCGCGCCGACGACGCCGGCCGGGCTGTTGATCGCGAAGTAGACGCCGGGCTCGAGGACGCACGCGGCAACCATGGCCATGACCGCCACGAACGACTCCATGGCCATTGCGCCGTAGCCGATGAAACGCGCATCGCGCTCGTTGGCGAGCAGCTTCGGTGTCGTGCCGGACGCGATCAGCGAGTGGAAGCCCGAGATCGCGCCGCACGCGATCGTGATGAACACGAACGGAAAGACGTTGCCGCCGAAGATCGGCCCCGTGCCGTCGATGAATTGCGTGAGCGCCGGCATTTGCACCTGCGGGTTCAAGATGACGATGGCGATCGCGAGCGCCACGATCGTGCCGATCTTCATGAACGTCGAGAGGTAATCGCGCGGCGCGAGCAACAACCAAACGGGCAGCACCGCGGCCGCGAAGCCGTAGAGCATCACCATGAGCGCGAGCGCGGGCGCGTCGTAGTCGAACCAGCTGCGCAGTGTCGGGTGGTCGTCGATCCAGCCGCCGCCGAAAACCGCGGCCAGCAATAGCACGACGCCGATCGCGGTTCCCTCGAGCACACGACCGGGGCGCAGGTGGCGCATGAACAACCCGATGAGCACGGCGATCGGAATCGTCGCGGCCACCGTGGACGTGGCCCACGGGCTGTTGCGCATCGCGTTGACGACTACGAGGCCCAGCACGGCAATCAGGATGATCATGATGGCCATGACGCCGATGAGCGCGACGGCGCCGCCGATCGGCCCGAGCTCGTCGCGCGCCATCTGGCCGAGCGAGCGGCCGTCGCGGCGAATGGAGCAGAACAGCGCGACGAAATCCTGCACGCAGCCGCCGAGCACCGCGCCGATCAAGATCCAGAGCGTGCCCGGCAAGTAGCCGAACTGCGCCGCGAGCGTGGGGCCGATGAGCGGGCCCGGGCCCGCGATGGCCGCGAAGTGATGGCCGAACACGATCCAGCGATTCGTCGGCATGAAGTCGCGGCCGTCGCTGAAGCGCTCCGACGGCGTGGCGCGCGTCGGATCGAGCGCGAGCACCTTGGCCGCGAGGAAGGCGCTATAGAAACGATAGCCGAGCGCGTACACGCAGACCGCCGCGACGATGAACCACATCGCGTCGATGCTCTCGCCGCGATTGAGGGCGATGGCGGCGAGCGCGAAGGTGCCGAGCGCGATGACCGCGCTCCAACCGATCATCGAGAGCGGCCGCGGCAGCCGCCGTGCAGTTGTGCTCGTCATCGCAACGAATCCCCCGGCTGGATGATGGTGGCGAGCTCGCCGCATGGGCGGCGAGCTCGACCGCGGCTTAAGCTACCGCAGTTCGAGCCGTGTTGCAGCGTCGACGTTGCGACGACGCATTCGCCGCGATTGATTGGCGAGGAAGTGGCGAATGGCGTCCCTCTGGCCGGTCGGCCAGAGGGACATTGGTGGAGGCGGCGGGACAGCGGTTCCATCTCTTTCGAGACGGGCTGGACTATGCCTTCATCCGCCACCCGGATCGCCGGGCGAGCGGAGCGGGGCGTGTTATCCGAATCGCCAAATCGATTCGAATCCTAGTGCAGGCTCCGTGCTTCTGCATTCAGCCTGTCTATGAGTCTCTACAGGGCGAAGGAAGTTGGCCTTCCCGCACCCCTCGGCGTTGCCACGTGACTCATCGCCGAGTCACACAGGGTTCACCGAATGAGCCCCGTTATCACTTTGCCCTCGCGGGCAAAGGCGACCATTTCACTAATCGAACCCGCGTCCGTAAGTCCTCTGCCCTCGGCTCTACATGCGTAGTCACGTCTATTGTTTTAACCGGCAGCAACCCGACGAACAGGGCACGCTGACGGCGATTCCGTAAAGGATCTTAGCGATTCGGTCCCGGACTTACCTCGTCGCGATCTTGTGAAGATGACGCCTGAATGTCCTTGCGGACGCTGGACGCACAAGCACGGCTCCAGTCAGACGGCATAAGCCGGTTTTTAGGCGGCTAGTGCGTAGTTGTCGTCGTTGGCAACTAACAGTTTGCAGACGGTTTTACGAGGAATTCTGCACCTCGGCATGCACCTTAGGTTTCGCGACCCACGTCGAAGCCAAGTCGCCCCCAAAGCGAGCTTATAGTTTACGGCCGTGACACGGGGTTGCAAGGACTGAAGTCGCAGGGGCTCAATGCGATTTGAGCGCTCGCGCCTTGTCGCGTTGCCAATCGCGGTCTTTCTCCGTGTCGCGCTTGTCGTGCTGCTTCTTGCCCTTGGCGAGCCCGATCGCGACCTTGACGCGGTTCTTGCTCCAATAGAGCTCGAGTGCGATCAGCGTGTACCCCTTGCGCTCGACGAGGCCCGTGAGCCGGTCGATCTCGCGGCGGTTGAGCAATAGTTTGCGGAGTCGCTTCGGCTCCGCGGTCACGTGCGTCGAGGTGGTATTGAGCGGCGTCAGGTGAGAGCCGAGCAGCCAGGCCTCGCCGCCGCGGATGATCACGTAGCTGTCGACGAGCTGCGCCTTGCCTGCGCGCATGCTCTTGACCTCCCAGCCTTGCAGCGCGATGCCGGCTTCGAGGCGATCCTCGATGAAAAAGTCGAATCGCGCCTTCCTGTTCTCGGCGATTCGGCTCTCGGCTTTTTCCGCTTTCTTGGTCATGCGCGCGCAATGATCCTAGAATCCCCCGCGAAAAACACGTCGGCCGACGACGAAGGAACGATCCTTGCCCAAGGTTGAGCGCAGTGCACGCGTCCCGTATACGCGGGAACAGATGTTCGACCTCGTGAACGACGTGGAGCAGTACCCAAAATTTTTGCACTGGTGCCGAGGCGCGCGTATCGATGTGCGTCAGGGCAACATGATGGAGGCGACGCTGCAGATCGGCGCGCTCGGCTTCGAGCAGAGCTTCCGCACGCGCAACACGTTGCAGAGGCCCGAGCGCATCGGCATCGATCTCGTCTCGGGTCCGTTTCGGCGTTTGCGCGGCGAGTGGCGGTTCGCGGCGGCGAACGGCGGCACCGACATCTCGTTGGCGCTGGCGTTCGACGTGACGCTATCGCCGTTCGGCGTAGTCTTCGCGAAGGTCTTCGAGGAGCTCGCGGCTGCACAGATGACGGCCTTCGTCGCGCGCGCGACCAGTATCTATGGGGGAGGCTCTTGAGCGCAGCGGCGTCGCGCTCGTGGGGTCGGCGCGGGGAGCGCGGTCCTCAACTCGGCGGCTGCAGTGTCAGATCGCGCTCGATGCGCGACACGCGGTCGTCCTCGAAGTAAACGACGAGCCAGCGCCGGTCGACGTCCGGAGAGCGGCCGCGGGCCAGGTAGTACGCGTAGTCCCAACGGTCGCGATGAAAGCTGTCGGCGATCATCGGCGTACCGAGAACGAATTGCACTTGGCTCCGCGTCATGCCGACCTCGATGCGCGCGATGTCGTCGTCCTCGAGCAGATTGCCCTGCTGGATATCGATCCGGAAAACGCAGGCCGTGGCGGCCAACGAGGCGATGGTCAGGACAAGCGTGCGAAGGCTCATCGGGCGGCGGTTCGTCGGTTGTGGAGCGGGAACACGGTCTGGGCCATAATTCGGACCGGCATCATACCCGATTAGTTCTCCAGCGAGCGCCAGGTGGAAGGGCAAGATCTCCGCAAAGTTGGCCTCAAGGTCACGTCACCGCGCTTGAAGGTGCTAGCGGTCCTCGAGCAAAGCCGCCAGCGGCACATGTCGGCGGAGGGTATCTATCGTGCTTTGCTCGACGCCGGCGAAGAGCTTGGACTGGCGACCGTGTACCGCGTCCTGACGCAATTCGAGCGGGCCGGTCTCGTGAGCCGTCATAACTTCGAAGGTGGCCAGCACGTCTTCGAGCTCGCGGACCGGACCCACCACGATCACATGGTCTGCTTGGATACGGGCAGGGTCGTCGAGTTCTACGACGAGCGTATCGAGCAGCTGCAACGCGAGATCGCGGACAAGCACGGCTACGACATCGAGGAGCACAGCCTCGTGCTGTACGTGCGGCCGAAGAAGAAGGCCTGACTCGACGCGTTAGCGACCCGCCCGGTCGATCATCTCGGCGGCGTGGGCCCGCGTCCGGGCCGTGACCTCGATACCACCGAGCATCCGCGACAATTCCTCGACGCGTTCGCGGGCGTCGAGCCTTAGAACCTCGGTTCGACTGGCCTTGCCGTCCGTGAGCTTCGTGACGCGATAGTGTCCTTCGCCGTGGCTCGCAACTTGCGGTAGATGCGTGACGCAGAGCACCTGGCGCTCGCCCGAGATCCTGCGCAGCTTGCGGCCGACGATGTCCGCGACGCGGCCGCCGATGCCGG
The DNA here is from genome assembly GCA_035249885.1 of Gammaproteobacteria bacterium. Classification (GTDB taxonomy): domain Bacteria; phylum Pseudomonadota; class Gammaproteobacteria; order Steroidobacterales; family Rariloculaceae; genus FEN-1219. Next base: position 7,694 of record DATFFV010000034.1, read on the forward strand.
CGTCGACCTCGTCGAAGACGAAGGCCGTGACGGGCGACGCGCCCGCACGCACGACCTCGATTGCGAGGCTGATGCGCGAGAGCTCGCCCCCGGAGGCCACTTTGCTCAACGCTGCGAACGGCAAGCCCGGATTCAATCTTATTAGGAACTCCACGCGCTCGAGCCCCGTGGCATCGAGGCGTTCGGCCGGTTTCGGCTCGAGCTCGACGCGCAGCTCGCCGTTCGGCATCCCGAGCTCGCCGAGCTCCTCGGTCACGGCCTTGCCGAGCCTCGCAGCGTGCTCCGCGCGCTCGGCGCTCAGCGTTGCGGCGCTCGCGAGGAATCGGGCACGCGCCTCGGCGACCTTGCCTTCGAGCGCCTCGACGGACTCCGTGCCGCCGTCCACGGCGGCGAGCCGGGCGCGCAATGCGATCAACGTGGCGCCCAGATCTTCCTCCGCGACGCCATGCCGGCGCGCCAGCGCTCGCATTTTCGCGAGGCGGTCGTCGAGCCACTCCAAGCGCGTGGGGTCGGCTTCGATGCGATCGCGATAGTGCTGCAGTGTCGTCTCGACGTCGCGGAGCTCGATCTCGATGCTGCCGAGCGCTGCGGCCGGCGCGCGCAGCGCGCCATCGACTGCCGTCAGCTTGTCGACCTCGCGCCGCGCCTGCACCACGGCGGAATAGGCGCTGGGTGCGTCGCTGTCTGCGAGCGCAACGATGGCGGTGCTCACGCCGCTCAGCAGCCGGTCGGTGTTGGCCAGTCGCTCGCGCTCGGCTCGCAAGTTTGCCGGCTCGCCGGGTGCGACCCCGAGTGTTTCGAGCTCGGCGACTTGGAAGCGCAGCAGCTCGACTTCGGCCTGTTGCTGCACACTCGCGCCGCGGCGTTGCTCGAGCTGCACTGCGAGGCTTTGCCAGGCGCCGAACTGCTCGGCGACCGTTGTGGCGAGTCCAGTCAGGCCACCGTAGGCGTCGAGTAGCGCGCGTTGGCTGCCGGTCTCGAGCAACGACTGATGAGCGTGTTGGCCGTGGATGTCGACGAGCAGGCTACCGAGGCCTCTCAAGTCTTGCAGGTTGACGGGTTGGCCGTTGATGAAGGCTCGCGTTCGACCATCTTTGCCGAGCACGCGCCGCAGCGTGCACGAGGACTCGTCGGCGACGTCGAGCTCGCGCGCACGCAACCAATCGTGGGCGGCGTGCTCCGTCGGGATGTCGAACGCCACGCTGATCTCGGCCCGGTCCGCACCGTGCCGCACGGCCGTGACATCGGCGCGGTCGCCGAGCGCCAACCCCAGCGCGTCGACGAGGATCGACTTGCCGGCGCCGGTCTCGCCCGTCATGACGTTGAAGCCGCTCGCGAACTCGACCGCGATTTCGTCGATGACGGCGTAACTCTTGACGCGAATCAGGCTCAGCATGACTCGCTAACCGCGAGTGTTCGGCCGCTCGCGGCTCGCGCGTCCCCAGTTGAGCTTGGAGCGCAGCAGCTCGTAGTAGTTGTAGTCGCGCGGGTGGAGCAGCGTCACGCTTTCTCGCGCAAGCGAGATCGTGAGCGTTTCGCCGGCGTTCATGCGCCCGAGCGGCTCGCCGTCGCAAACGACGTGGGCAACGCTGCCCCCATCCTGGTCGAGTGTGATGCGAATCGTGCTCGAGCTCGGCAACACGAGGGGGCGGTCGCTCAAAGTGTGCGGACAGATCGGGACCATGACGAGCGCGTCGACGTTCGGCTGGATGATCGGACCGCTGCACGACAGCGCGTACGCCGTCGAGCCCGTCGGCGTGGCCACGATGAGCCCGTCGCCGCGGTGAGTGTTGACATAGGTGCCGTCGACCTCGGTCGTGAAGTCGATGAGGCGGCCCGTGTCGCCCTTCTGCAAGACGACGTCGTTGAGTGCGAACAGGGCATCGGCATTCGCGCTCTCGCGCAAGCGTGCGGCCACCATGAGCCTGCGCTCGGCGAGGTAGTCGCCGCCGAGAATCGCGTCGATCGCGTCGAGCATTTGCTCGGGCAAGACGTCGGTCAGGAAGCCGAGGCGGCCACGATTGATGCCGACGAGCGGCACCTCGCGGGTCGCCACGTGGCGCGCCGCGTGCAGCAGCGTGCCATCGCCACCGATCGCGACGACGAGGTCCGCGCGTGCCGCGAGCTCGCGTTCGTCGACGTGCGTGGCGCCCGTGAGCTTGCGCGCTGCATCGGCCGTCGCGGACGCGAGCACGGTGATGCCGCGTTTGCGCAAATGAGCGAGCATCTGCGACGCCGGTTCCGCGACGCTTCGTTCACCGAGGCGTCCCCACAACGCGACCGTGGTGAATTCACGCGGCATCGTTGGTTTTCTTGACAGTGGCGGGAACCCGTTGCTAGCTTGAAAAAGCCGACCTTACGTTATCACAGCCTGGGTATATGGCGAGCGACAGAACTCGGGAAGTGTTGGACGAACGCGCGCAGACTCTGCTGCGGATTCTCGTCGACAAATACATTCGTGACGGACAGCCCGTCGGATCTCGCACTTTGTCGCGCGAGTCGGGGTTGGATTTGAGCCCGGCCACGATCCGCAACATCGTTGCCGATCTCGAGGAGCTCGGGTTCGTGAGCTCGCCGCACACATCGGCGGGCAGAGTGCCGACGAACAAGGGCTATCGCTTTTTCGTCGACACGCTCATCAAGCTCACCCCGCCGAAAGGCGAGGAGCTGCTGCGCTTCAGTCAGAGCCTCGACGTGGCCGCGGGCGACCCGCAAGCGCTGGCTTTGTCGGTCTCCAATCTGTTGTCTGCCGTCACGAGCCTTGCCGGCATCGTGACAGTGCCGCGGCGTGCGCAAACCGCCGTGCGACAGATCGAGTTCTTGCCGTTGTCGGGACATCGCGTGCTCGCGATCCTCGTGGTCAACGATCGCGAGGTCCAGAACAAAATCTTGAACGTTCGCCGGGATTTCGGCACCGACGAGCTGCGGCGCGCGAGCAACTACTTGAACGAGCTTTTCGGCGGCAGGAGCTTGTCGCAGGTGCGTGAGCTGTTGCTCGCCGAGCTCAAGAAGACCCGCGCGACGATGAACGCCCAGATGGTCGAGGCCATCGAGCTGGCCCAGAAGGTGTTTCCCGAGTCCGAGCCGGAGCGCGAATTCGTCGTGGCCGGCGAAACGAACCTCATGGGCGTCGATCAAGTTGGCAGCGTCGAGACGCTCAAGAGCTTGTTCGAGGCCTTCGGGCGCCAGCGCGATATCCTGCACTTGCTCGACCAGAGCATGAACGCCGACGGCGTCCAGATTTTCATTGGCCACGAATCGGGTTATCAACTGCTTGATTCCTATAGTATCGTCGCCGCTCCTTACGTGAGTGAGGACGACACGATGGGAGTGCTGGGCGTCATTGGCCCGACGCGAATGGCGTATGAGCGAGTGATACCGATCGTCGATATCACGGCCAAGCTGCTCGCCCGGGCCTTGAAGTCGAGCGGTTAGGCCTCCATCTGCCAAAGCTCGTTTCTCGGGGCGCGCCCGAACCTTAAGGTGTGCGCAAGGACTGCATGAACGAACAACAGACGGAACGCGACGAAGCGGCATCGGACCCGGCCAATCCGGAGCTCGATGCCGTGCGGCGCGAGGCCGAGGAGCACCGCGATCGCCATCTGCGGGCGGTGGCGGAGCTCGACAATTTTCGTAAGCGCAGCGCGCGCGAGATCGACGCGGCGCGACGGTTCGGCGCGGAGCGCCTGGCGCAGGCGATATTGCCCGTGCGCGATAGCCTCGAGGCGGGACTCGCGGCGGCCGAGAAGGCTGGCCAGACGGCGTTGCTCGACGGTCAACGCGCCACGCTACGGCTGTTCGAGGAGGCGTTTGCAGCCTGCGGGATCAAAGAGATCTCGCCTACGGGCGAGCCCTTCGATCCCGGCAAGCACGAGGCCTTGAGCGTGTTGCCGGCGGCCGACGTCGCACCGAACACGGTGCTCGAGGTCGTGCAGAAAGGCTACGAGCTCAACGAGCGGCTGCTCAGAGCCGCGAAGGTCGTCGTCGCACGCGCCCCGGACGGCGCTTGAATTTGCGCGGCGGTGCCCCATCTCGCGGAGTCAACGGTTTCACCTTTAGGTTTTTCGGAGCAGGCAAATGAGCAAAGTGATCGGCATTGACCTCGGGACCACGAATTCGTGCGTCGCGATCATGGACGGCGGCAAGCCCAAGGTCATCGACAACAGCGAGGGTGATCGTACGACTCCCTCGATCGTGGCGTTCACGAAGGACGGTGAGGTGCTCGTGGGGCAGACCGCCAAACGTCAGGCGGTCACCAATCCGACCAACACGCTGTTCGCCGTCAAGCGGCTCATCGGTCGGCGCTTCCAGGACGATGTCGTGCAGAAGGACATCGACATGGTGCCGTACAAGATCGTCAAGGCCGACAACGGCGACGCATGGGTCGAGGCCGCCGGCAAGAAGATGGCGCCGCCCGAGATCTCGGCTCGTGTGCTCGCGAAGATGAAGCAGACGGCCGAGGACTACCTCGGCGAGAAGGTCACCGAGGCCGTCATCACCGTGCCTGCCTACTTCAACGATTCGCAGCGCCAGGCCACGAAGGACGCCGGTAAGATCGCGGGCCTCGAGGTCAAGCGCATCATCAACGAGCCGACGGCGGCCGCGCTGGCCTATGGCCTCGACAAGAAGCGCGGCGATCGCAAGATCGCCGTCTACGACCTGGGTGGCGGCACGTTCGACATCTCGATCATCGAGATCGCGGAGGTCGACGGCGAGCACCAGTTCGAAGTGCTTGCGACCAACGGCGACACGTTCCTCGGCGGCGAGGACTTCGACAAGCGCGTCATCGATTACCTCGCCAAGGAATTCCAAAAAGAAAGCGGCGTGGACATTCGACGCGATCCGCTCGCGATGCAGCGCCTCAAGGAAGCATCCGAAAAGGCCAAGATCGAGCTGTCGACGCGCCAGCAGACCGAGGTGAACTTGCCGTACATCACTGCGGATGCCAGCGGCCCGAAGCATCTCAACATCAACTTGACGCGCTCGAAGCTCGAGTCGCTCGTCGAGGATTTGATCGAGAAGACCATCGCGCCGTGCAAGACCGCGCTCACCGATGCCGGGCTCAAGGTCGCGGAGGTCGACGACGTCATCCTCGTCGGCGGACAAACACGCATGCCGAAGGTGCAGGAGACCGTGCAGGCTTTGTTCGGCAGGGAGCCGCGCAAGGACGTCAACCCGGACGAGGCCGTCGCGGTCGGTGCCGCGATCCAGGCCGGCGTGCTCGCCGGTGAGGTCAAGGACGTGCTGCTGCTCGACGTCACGCCGCTGTCGCTCGGCATCGAAACGCTGGGCGGCGTCATGACGAAGCTCATCGACAAGAACACGACCATTCCGACCAAGGCGAATCAGACGTTCTCGACGGCCGAGGATAATCAGACGGCCGTGACGATCCACGTGCTCCAGGGCGAGCGTGGCCGGGCCGCGGACAACAAGTCGCTCGGCCGGTTCGATTTGTCGGATCTGCCGCCGGCGCCGCGTGGCCTGCCGCAAGTCGAGGTCACGTTCGACATCGACGCCAACGGCATCCTCAACGTGTCTGCCAAGGACAAGGCCACGAACAAGGAGCAGAAGATCATCATCAAGGCCTCCTCGGGCTTGAGCGATGACGAGATCAAGCGCATGGTCGGCGACGCCGAAGCGCACGCGGCCGACGACGCGAAGTTCCGCGAGCTCGCGGAGACTCGCAACCAAGCGGACGGCCTCGTGCACGCGACGGAGAAGTCGTTGCGCGAGCTCGGCGACAAGGTCTCGGGCGAGGAGCGCGCCAAGATCGAGGCCGCTTTGGCCGACCTCAAAGACGCCATCAAGGGCGACAACAAGTCGGCGATCGAGGCGAAGCTCAAGGTGCTCGGCGAGGCGTCGGCCGGGATGGCGCAGCGCCTCTATGCGGACCAACAGCAGGGCGCGCCAGCCGGCGAGCAACCCGCGAGCGGCGATGAGAACGTCGTCGACGCGGAGTTCGAGGAAGTCAAGGACGACAAGCACAAGGGCGGCTGACGCCCGTCGCTCGGGCGGCGGGGCAGTCGATAGCAACTAGGGAGCACGCCTGGGCGTGCTCTCCTGCTTTCGAGAGCGAGGATGGCGAAGAAGGATTACTACGAAGTGCTCGGGCTCAAGCGCGATGCGCCCGACGCCGAGATCAAGAAGGCCTATCGCCGCCTCGCGATGAAGCATCACCCCGACCGTAATCCCGGCAATTCCGAGTCCGAGGCTCATTTCAAGGAGGCCAAGGAGGCCTACGAGATCCTCTCGGACAAGGAGAAACGCGCGGCCTATGACCGGTTCGGACATGCCGGCGTGCAGGGCAACCAGGGCATGGGCGGCGGGTTCAGCGGCGGCGGCGCCGATGCCTTCGGCGATATCTTCGGTGACGTGTTCGGGGATATCTTCGGGGCGGGTCGCCGCGGTGGGCGTACCCAAGTCTTCCGAGGCGCGGATCTGCGGTATGACCTCGAGCTCACGCTCGAGCAAGCGGTCGCGGGCGACGCCGTGACGCTCGACATTCCTGCCCACGTGGAATGCTCGCGGTGCACGGGCAAAGGCGCCGAGCCGGGCTCGCAGCCCATCACGTGTAAGACGTGCGGTGGCGCCGGCCAGGTCCGCATGGCACAAGGGTTCTTCTCGATTCAGCAGACGTGTCCGAACTGCGGCGGCATCGGCTCGACGATCGACAAACCGTGCCGGGACTGTCAGGGCCGCGGCCGCGTGCGCAAGACCAAGACGTTGTCGGTCAAGGTGCCGCCCGGCGTCGACAACGGCGATCGCATTCGCCTGGCGCGGGAAGGCGAGGCGGGTCGCAACGGCGGGCCACCCGGCGACCTCTACGTCGACATCACGGTCCAATCGCACCCGATCTTCACGCGCGAGGGGCAGAATCTGAGCTGCGAGGTGCCCGTGAGCTTCGCGACGGCCGCCTTGGGCGGCAGCGTCGACGTGCCGACGCTCGACGGCAATGTCGTGCTCAAGATTCCGGCGGAGACGCAATCGGGTAGCTTGTTTCGCTTGCGGGGCAAGGGCGTGCGCTCGGTGCGCGACAGCGGGATCGGCGATCTGTTCTGCCGCGTGCAGGTCGAGACGCCCGTCAATCTCACGGGCGAGCAAAAGGAGAGGCTGCGTTCGTTCGACGCCTCGATTCAGGGTGAGGGCGCCCGGCATAGTCCGCGGGCGAGGTCGTGGTTCGACGGCGTCAAAGAATTTTTCGAGCGCATGGGAGCATAGCCGCTTGTTCAAAGTAGCCGTTCTCGGTGCTGCGGGTCGCATGGGCCGCGCCGTTCTTCAGTGCATCCTCGAGTCCAGCGATCTCAAGGTCGTCGGCGCCGTGACCGAGCCCGGCGATCCGCTGCTCGGCCGGGATGCCGGCGAGCTAGTCGGAGGGGCGCCGGCGGGCGTGCTCCTGACCGACGAGCGCAGCCAGGCATTGCACGCGGCGCAAGTCGCCATCGATTTCACTCTGCCGGCCGTGACCGAGGCCAACCTTCGCGCTTGTGTCGAGCACGGCACGGCGCTCGTCATTGGCACGACGGGGCTCGAGGAGCGTCACCACAAAGCGCTGGCCAAGGCTGCGCACGAGATCCCGATCGTCTGCGCGCGCAACATGAGCGTCGGCGTGAACGTGTTCATGGAGCTCGTCGCGAGAGCCGCCGAGGCGCTCGGTGAAGGCTACGACGTCGAGATCGCCGAGACCCACCACCGCCACAAGATCGACGCGCCTTCGGGTACCGCGCTCGCGCTGGGCGAGCGCATCGCGGCGGGGCAGGGACGCAAGCTCGACGAGCTCGCCGTTTACACACGGCAGGGTCAGATGGGTCCGCGGGTACCGGGCACGATCGGCTTCTCGGTGACGCGCGGCGGCAACATCGTCGGCGAGCATGCCGTGCGCTTCATCGGCGCCGAAGAAGAGGTCGAGTTCTCGCATCGTGCCGGCGACCGCAAGACTTTCGCCCGCGGCGCGCTGCGTGCGGGCCGTTGGGTTGTCGGGCGAGCGCCCGGCCTCTACTCGATGGTGGATGTCCTCGGCTTGGCGCGCGACTAGCGCAGCGCTTTTTCGCGTGCCGCTGTAGATCGTTCACGAACGGTCGGGCTACAATCGCCGTCTGAGTTTCCCCGTTTGACAAACACGGGATCGGCTGCTGGGCTAGCGACCGTCCCGCGCCTTGATGCAAGCCGAATTTGTGTAGGAGCTCAGCGTGGCAGAGCCGGCGATACTAGCGCTCGAAGATGGTACGGTGTTCAAGGGCGTCTCCGTGGGTGCGGAGGGACGCACGCTCGGCGAGGTGGTGTTCAACACCGCCATGACCGGCTATCAAGAGATCCTCACCGACCCGTCCTACTATCGCCAAATCGTCACGTTGACGTATCCGCACGTGGGCAACGTCGGCACGAACTCCGACGACTTCGAGTCGACGAAGACCTACGCTGCCGGGCTCATCATTCGCGATCTGCCGGTGCTGCAGAGCAGCTGGCGCGCGGAGCTCGACCTCGAGCAATTCCTGCGGCGCGGCAAGACTGTGGCCATCGCGGAGATCGACACGCGGCAGCTCACGCGCGTGCTGCGTGACAAGGGTGCACAGGCCGGCTGCATCGTGACGGGCGCGAAAGCGAGCGCCGAGGAAGCCGTGAAGGCGGCGCGCAAGTTCCCCGGCTTGAAGGGCATGGACCTCGCCAAGCTCGTCACGACCAAGCAGTCTTATCAGTGGAATCAGGGCAGCATCTGGCCGGAACGCCGGGGCGTCTACACGAAGCGCGTGGCGAGTTTCCACGTGGTCGCGGTCGATTACGGCATCAAGCGCAACATTCTGCGGCTCATCGCCGACCAAGACTGCCGCCTCACCGTGGTTCCGGCCACGACGAAGGCGGAGGAAGTCATGGCGCTCACGCCCGACGGGGTGTTCCTGTCGAACGGGCCCGGCGACCCCGAGCCGTGCGACTACGCCGTCGAGGCGATCCGCTCGCTGCTCGACGTCGGCGTACCGGTCTTCGGTATCTGTCTCGGCCATCAGTTGCTCGGTCTGGCGAGCGGCGCCAAGACCGAGAAGATGAAATTCGGTCACCACGGCGCGAATCACCCGGTCGTCGAGATCGACTCGGGCCGCGTCATGATCACGAGCCAGAACCACGGTTTCGCGGTCCAGGAGAACACGTTGCCGGCCAACGTGCGAGCCACACACCGGTCGCTGTTCGACGGCAGCCTGCAGGGCCTCGAGCGCACGGATCGGCCGGCATTTTCGTTCCAAGGTCATCCCGAGGCGAGTCCCGGGCCACACGATTTGAAGCCGCTGTTCCAGCGGTTCATCGCTTCCATGAAGGCGTATCGCCATAGAGCGCAAGCTGTGTAAATAGCCAAAACAGCTAGTTACAAACGCTTGTAGAGGAATCAGATTAGCTAATGCCGCGTCGCGACGATCTCGAAAGCATCCTCATCATCGGCGCCGGCCCCATCATCATCGGGCAGGCGTGCGAGTTCGACTATTCGGGTACCCAGGCCTGCAAAGCCCTCAAGGAAGAGGGTTACCGGGTCATCCTCGTCAACTCCAACCCCGCGACGATCATGACGGATCCCGCGAGCGCGGATGCCACCTATATCGAGCCGATTCATTGGCGGACGGTCGCCGAGATCATCGCCAAGGAGAAGCCGAGCGCCCTACTGCCGACGATGGGCGGCCAGACGGCGCTCAATTGCGCTCTCGACCTCGTTCGCGAGGGCGTGCTCGAGAAACACGGCGTCGAGCTCATCGCGGCGTCGCGGGAGGCCATCGACATGGCCGAGGACCGCGAGTTGTTCCGCCACGCCATGCGGGATATCGGCCTCGCGACGCCGCGCGCCGGTATCGCTCACAACCTCGAAGAGGCTTGGGGCGTGCAGGAAGAGGTCGGCTTCCCGACGATCGTGCGCCCTTCATTCACGCTCGGCGGCAGCGGCGGCGGCATCGCCTACAACCGCGAAGAGTTCGAGGACATCGTGAGTCGCGGCCTCGACCAATCGCCGACGGGCGAGGTGCTGCTCGAAGAGTCCGTCATCGGCTGGAAAGAATTCGAGATGGAGGTCGTCCGCGACAAGAACGACAACTGCATCATCGTCTGCTCGATCGAGAATCTCGACCCGATGGGCATCCACACGGGCGACTCCATCACCGTCGCGCCGGCCCAGACGCTCACGGACAAAGAATACCAACGCATGCGCGACGCCTCGATTGCCGTGCTGCGCAAGATCGGTGTCGATACGGGCGGCTCGAACGTGCAGTTCGCGATCTCGCCGACGGACGGGCGGTTGCTCGTCATCGAGATGAACCCGCGCGTGTCGCGCTCGTCCGCGCTCGCGTCGAAGGCCACTGGGTTCCCGATTGCGAAGGTCGCGGCGAAGCTCGCCGTGGGCTATACGCTCGA
>DATFFV010000035.1:0-6535 GCA_035249885.1 Gammaproteobacteria bacterium
ATCTCGCCGACTCGTACGAGGCCGTGCCGGTCGTCTCGATACGTTGGATCGTCCGCAGCCCGAGACCCGTGACCTCGGCTAGATGCTCCTGGCTCCAAGCCCGCTGCTCGCGTTGTGCCTTGATGTACGAAGAATCGACTTTCATGTCCATGCGGGCGCTCCTGGTGCCGAGGAGCGCCTACGGTCAACTCATGCGCACTCGCGCGCCACGGTAGACCGCCGTCAGTCTTACGCCAAACAGCCGCCGTCTGCCGCAGGCGCTGCGCTTTGCGGTCACTCGGGTGCCGCGCAGCTCCAATTCCCGGCGTCCTTGAGGTCGCCCGAGCCGTCGTACTTGGCATACTCCGGATACGCACAGATCGGCCGCGCCATGCCCGTCTGGCGATTCGTGCCCAGCATCTCACTCGGCGCGACGTCGCGCTCGCGCCATTGCTCCAGCGTCGCGAGCGTGTCGAACGTGTCGACTCCGGGGCCGCCGCGGCAGTGGCCCATGCCCGGTACCAGGAACAGCCGCATCCAGTCGTCCTGGTCAGCGCCCATTTCCTCGCGCACGCTCTCGTAGTAGTAGACCGTGTTTTCCGGCGTGATGCCCGTGTCGCGCCAGCCCGCGTACAGCAGCAATTTGCCGCCGTGGGCCTCGAACGCCCGCAGGTCCGGATTGACCGCATCGACGAAGCCGGCCGCCGCGTCGATCAGCGGCAGATCGCGATCGAGATCGAACTGCCGCCAGTCGTAGCCGGGGTTCTGGAAACCGAGGATCTTGATCGAGTCGGTCAGGTTGTCGCCCGGCCCCTCGGGCCTGCTCGCGAGCGTGGGGAGCGGGTTGCCCATCGCTTGCCCCGAGAAGACGAGCTCGCCGTCACTCGTACGCAAGCCGTAGTAGAAGGTGTCCACCGTCCTGAGCTCGCCCGGTGTCAGGCAGCTGTCACCGGCTCGGCCGACGCCACAGGCGAGCGTGTTGAAGTCGAACGAGCACTGCTTCGGGTTGTTCAAGAACCCTTCGCCGAGCGTGTCGCACTGCTTCATCACTGCGTCGTTGACGAGCTTCGCTTTCGCTTCCGAGATCGCCTCGTCGGGATGGCGCGCTAGCCGAATGCTGCGATAGGCGCCGGCCGTGTGCATGTGCACGTGCCGATTCGCGAGCGCGCCCGCGATGATCCCGTCGTAGTCGCCAGGATAGCGCTGCGCCGCCATGACGCCCTGCCGCCCGCCCGTCGAGCAGCCCTTGTAATACGAGTAGTCGAGCGGCTCGGCGTAGAACACGTCGATGAGTCGCTTCGACTTCACCGTCATGTCGTGCAGCGCGCGATACGCGAAGTCGACGATCTTCTCCGGGTGGCCGAGCGCGAACATACCGACGGGACCGTCCGCGGCCGAATGGCCGGTGTCCGTGCCCGCGGTCGCGTAGCCGCGGCGCAGCGCTGCCTGCATGTCGCCGTAGCCTTGGATCGCGCCGGCCCAGCCGCCGTTGCCGACGGCGAGGAATTTGCCGTTCCAGTTCTCGGTCGGCAGCCAGAGCTCGACGTTGATGTTCGAGTCGGGAGTGGGTGTGAGCACCATCGTGATGCGGCAGTGCTGTGGAATCGGTTGCGGCGGCGGCGCGCCCGGTTGCGGCGGTGGGCCCGCGTTCGCGTTCGCGTTGGCCGGCTTGAAGAGCCCGGCAGCGACGTCGACGGCGCTCGTGATCGTTCCGCGCTCGATGTCGAGATTGGCGAGCTCGGTGCACGGCATGTTGAGCGCACCGGCGGCAGCGATGATCGTGGCTAACATGATTCTCCCCTCTCGCGTGCGATGACCGTGAGCCCATCATTGGCCCCGGCGCGCGAGCCGGTCAAGCGGCGCGGCGGCTACAGCGAGGCGACGGCCACTAGCCGGCCCCAGAGCTGACTCATGATCCGCTGCGCCGCGCGGGCGTCGCCCGTGGTCCAGAACTGCTCGGCGGGCGCGGCGGCGGCCGCGACGAGCTCGGGAGGCAGCCGGCGCACGACCTGCCGCGCGACCGCCTCGCCCGTGTCGATGAGCGTCACGTCGGGGCCGACGAGCTCCTCGATCGAGGGCCGCAAGAACGGATAGTGGGTGCAGCCGAGCACGAGCGTGTCGGCGCCGCGCGCGAGCAGCGGTTTCGTGTAGCGCGCGAGCAGCGCGCGTGTCGCGGGACTGTCGAGCTCACCGGCCTCGACCTGCTCGACGAGACCCGGGCACGCCTGCGTAATGATCTCGACGTCGCCGGCGTATTGCTCGAGCAGCGCCGCGAACTTTGCGCTCTCGAGCGTACCGACGGTCGCGAGCACGCCGACGACGCCGCTGCGCGTGGCCGCGACGGCCGGCTTCACGGCCGGCTCCATGGCAACGATCGGGATCGTGAAGTGCTCGCGCAGTGTCGCGGCCGCCGCGGCAGTTGCCGTGTTGCAGGCGACGACGACGGCCGAAGCGCCTTTATCCACCAGAAACTGCGTGAGCTCGAGCGAGCGCTCGCGGATGTAGTCGATGGTCTTATCGCCGTACGGCACGTGGCCCGAATCGGCCACGTAGAGCAACCGCTGCCGCGGCAGCCGCGCCCGGATGTGCTTGAGCACCGACAGGCCGCCGACGCCCGAGTCGAACACGCCGACGGCCGCAGCAGCGCTCGTCTCGGTTCGAACGTTAGCAACCTTCGTCGACAAGGACTGCGACTCTAGTCTGCTAGACACACCCCGGCAACCGGGGCCGAGCGGTTGTGGCACGTGTCTTGCCCCACGCTTATGGCCCGGACTGGGCCGCAGGGCACGGTCCGGATCGTTCAAGGAGCACACAGGAGGTGCGGAATGAAATCATGGACATTTGCGGCAGTGGCCGCGTTGGGGCTGGTCTCGGGCGCCGCGGCGCAACAAGCGATTCAGCAGCCCGTCGAGACGCCGGAAGGGCGGGATCGCACGAATCAAATCAGTTTCGATAAAGCTGACAAGAACCGGGACGGCGAGGTCAACCGCGAGGAAGGGAATGCCATCGCCGGCTTCGCCTTCTCGCGGGCCGACACGAACCACGATCTGCTGTTGAGCAGAGCGGAGTTCGACGCCGCGATGGCGCGGTCGACCTCCCGAGGCGACGGCGACCCGGGCCCGCGCAGCGGCGATCGCACGGCGCAAGTGAGTTTCGAATCCGTCGACACGAACAAGGACGGCAAGATCGACGCGAACGAGGCCGAAGGCGTCCCCGGCTTCAACTTCAGCAGGGCAGACGTGGACGACAACCGGTCGGTGAGCCGTCAGGAATTCCAGACGGCGATGGCGAACGCGACCCCGCGGCCGCGAGGTTAGCCATGGAGCAACGGTGTGTGCGGTTGCCGGCCCAGCCGCGCATATCGCTGCGGCGCCGGGCGCGAGATAGTCCGTTTGGACTATGCCGGCGGCGCTACGCGACTACGTACGTAGATAGGCCCGTGTATTGCAGTACGGCACGGCACGCTGCGCAGGGGCCGCGAGGCGCCATTCGGTTTTTTCAACGAGCAGACAGGAGATACAGCATGAAGGCGGTTGCATTGGCGGCGTTGGCCACGTTGGGGCTGGCAACAGGTGCCGCGGCACAGCAAACGATCCGGCAACCCATCCAGACGGCGGATGGGCGGGCTCGAACGGACCCGATCAATTTTGACCAAGCAGATAGGAACAAGGACGGCAGGATCAATCGCGCGGAAGGCACCGCCATCGCGGACTTGGACTTTCCGAGCGCCGATGCCAACGACGATCTCGTCTTGAGTAGACCGGAGTTCGCCGCCGCGATGGCGCGGTCGGCTTCGCGAGGCGACGGCCAGCTGAGCGCGAGCGACGGCGATCGCACGGCACGGGTGGACTTCGAGGCTGTGGACAGCAACAAAGACGGCAGGATCGACGCCGCCGAGGCCGAGCAAGTCCCCCGCTTCGACTTCCGCGGCGCGGATGCGGACGACGACCGGTCGTTGAGCCGCCAGGAATTCCGGATAGCGATGGCAAACGCGAGGCGTCGAGGCTAGCGAGTCGACTCGCGCACGCGTGGCCGCTAGCCGCGGCCGCGCGTGACGGACGTGGTGCCGGTGGAGAGAATCGAACTCCCGACCTTCGGTTTACAAAACCGCTGCACTACCGCTGTGCTACACCGGCTCTATCATTGCTAACGAGCTCGCACGCCGCTCGGCCGGCATTATAGCGCCCGCGGGCGCAACCATAATTCATCAGAATCCCGCCGCCGCACCGCCAGAATCGCCCGTGACAATGCCTCCCGTCGCACGCCGAGGGAGGTCGTCGTGAAAACAGAGCTCAAGGCGCTGTCGGGATCGGTCACGGGCAAGGTGCTGTTCATCGCGTTCCTGATCCTGATCCTGCTGATACCGCTCGGCATGATCGAAGGGCTCGTCAACGAGCGAGCATTCCTCTACGGCACGGCGCGTGACGACATCGGGCGCTCGTGGGGACAGGCGCAGACGATCGGCGGCCCGATCCTCGTCGTGCCGTTCGCGCACACGCGTTACGTCAACGGGCAAGCGGTGAGGGTCAGCGACGAGCTCTACGTCTTGCCGGAGCAGCTCGAGATCAGCGGCCGAGCGGAAGCCGAAGAGCGGCGACGCGGGATCTACAAGGTTCCCGTGTACACGACACGACTTGAGACCACGGGCAGGTTCGCGCCCGTGACGTTCGACACGGAGTACCAGGAACTGCAGGTCCGCTGGGAGCAGGCGGCGATCGCGCTGCCGATCACCGATGCCCGCTCCGTGCGGGAGCCGATCGTGCTCACGAGCGGCAACGGCACCACCGCCTTCGAAGCGGGCGGCGCCCGCGTCTTAGGTCTAGGCCCGTTGCTCGTCGCGCCCTATGCGGCGCTCGGCCTCGGCGAGCTCACGACGCCGCAGGCTTTTTCTTTCGACCTCGTGCTCGGCGGCACGGGCGGCCTCAAGTTCCTGCCGCTCGGTGACGAGACGCGCGTCATGGTCACGTCGAACTGGGCCTCACCGAGCTTCGTGGGCGCGTACCTGCCGAACAAACGCACCGTCGACGACGGCGGCTTCACGGCCGAGTGGCACGTGCTCGATCTCGGCCGCGGCTATCCGTCGAGCTGGACGCGGGTGGGCTTGGCGCCGCCCGACATCGAGGCCTCGGCCTTCGGCGCCGCGCTCATCACGCCCGTCGGCGTGCACGAGGCGGCGCTGCGAGCGACGAAGTACGGCGTGCTGATATTGGGGTTTACGTTCGTCGCGTACTTTCTGTTCGAGCTATTGGCGCCGTTGCGCCTGCACGCGCTGCAGTACTTGGCTATAGGCTTGGCGAACTGCGTCTTCTATCTCCTGCTGCTCGCCCTCGCCGAGCACGTGGGCTTCGCCGCGGCCTACGTCGTGAGCGCCGTCGCCTCGACGGGGTTGATCACGAGCTACAGCGGCGCGATCTTGACCTCGCTGAGGCGCGCGGCGCCCATCGGTGTGCTGCTGACGGCGCTCTACGGTTATCTCTACGTGACACTCAAGGCCGTGGACTATGCGCTGCTGTTCGGCGCGCTCGGTGTGTTCGCGGTGCTCGCGGGGTTCATGTATCTCACGCGGCACATCAACTGGTTCGACGTGAGCTTCGGCGGCGAAGCCGACGGCGGCACGCGCGGCCAGCTGCACACCTGAGGTGGCGCCTACTCGCAGTCGCGCTGCTCGAGGCGGATGATTCGGCCCGGCGGCTGGAGCGAGTCGAAGTCGAGCGTCTGATCTTCGGCGAGCGTGACGTCGATCCAATAGACCGTCGCGCGGCGCGTGCGATCGACGACCTGCGGCTCGAAACCGAGCGCGCGAACTTGATCGCGGCGGCGGCCAACGCCGCTGATCTCGCCGAACACGCCGAGCGAAACGAGGTTGCCGCTGTCGCTGTTCGAAATGACGTAGGAATCGGTGATGCCCTCGGCGCGCATGCGCGCGAGGATCGTGTCGGCTTCGGCTTCGGTGGGAATCGCAGGGATGTACACCCAATAGCCGATCCAGATGTCCCCTTCGGCGACGCGCTGCAACGGTTGGTAACCAGCCGTGCGCAATGCTGCGGCTGCGGTCGCGGCCTGCGACAATTCTCGAAACGGCCCGACGCTCGTGCACCGCGTCGCGACGGTCGCCGTCTCGACCTCGACACCCGGATCGGTCGCCGGCGGTGGAAGGGGTGGGTCGACTGCGACCTCGGCAACCGGCTCGCTCGGCGCGACCTCGACGACGGGCTCGCGGAGCGCGGCCTCCGCGACGCCCGCGTCTGGCTCGGACGACGCGGGAATCGGAACTTCGGCCGGGGCTTCGTCGCTGACGACGCCCGCACTGCGCAAATCGGCCGGCACCTCGCTGACGAGCGTGATCGAAGGTAGGCCCTCGTCCGTGCTCCGCCCGGCGCGCTGCGCGGGCGCGAACCACGCGGCCCACGCCGCGAACGCGAGGTTGGCGAGCACGAGCACGAGAAACCAATTACGCATGGGCAGCTCTCAGGCGGCGAACAGCTTGAGCCCTTCGAGCACCAAGTCTGCGCGCGGTTCCACGCGAGTTTCCAGCCAGGGCTCAAGCGCGGGTGCG
>DATFFV010000036.1:0-4866 GCA_035249885.1 Gammaproteobacteria bacterium
TGCGCGGGCGTGTCGCGCCCCTGCAGCGCCTCGCGCAGGCGCGCGGCGTTGCTCGCCGCGTCGTCGCCGCGCAGGTCCGTGAGCGCGCAACGCTCGATGCCGGCATCGCGCGGGTCGCGGATCGTGCGCTCCACGCTTCCTAAGCGAACGTCGTAGCACACGAACGGCCCCGCCGGCGTCGCTTCGTCCCAGCCGGCCTCGCCGTGCACGACGAACGCGCGCGTCATGGGGAGCCCCGCGAGCGTGTCGGCCATGCGCACGGCCATCGCGTCGCTGAACGCGCCGATCACGTGGAACGGCGGCGCGGCCGGGTTCGCGAGCGGCCCCAGGATGTTGAACACGGTGCGCACGCCGAGCGCCTGCCGCACGGGCCCGATGTGCTTGAGCGCCGGGTGGTAGTGCGGCGCGAATAAGAACGTGAACCCGCAGCGGTCGAGGCATGCCCCCGCGGCGGTCTCGTCGAGCGGCATAGGCAGGCCGAGCGCCGCGAGCACGTCGGCGCTGCCGCTCTTGCTCGACACGGAGCGGTTGCCGTGCTTGACGACCGAGAGCCCGCAGGCGGCTGCGAGCAGGGAGGCGCCCGTCGAAAGGTTCAAGCTCAACGAGCCGTCGCCGCCCGTGCCGACGATGTCGACGTGAGGACCCGGCGCCACCTTCGGCTTGCGCGCGAGCGCGCGCATCGCGGTCGCGAAACCGCGGATCTCGTCGGCGGTCTCGCCCTTCAGCCGCAACGCCGCGAGCAGCGCGCCCGCGAGCGCCGGCGCCACCTCGCCCGCGGCCATGAGCTCGAGCAACCCGTGCGCGCTCGACTCGTCGAGGCTTTCGCCGCGCAGCAGACGCTCGAGGAGTTGCGACGGGTTCACGGTCATGGATAGAGGAAGTTCTCGAGCAACTGGGGCCCTTCGGGTGTGAGCACGCTCTCGGGGTGGAACTGCACGCCTTCGACGGCGAGCGTGCGGTGGCGCACGCCCATGATCTCGCCGTCCGTCGTGCGCGCCGTGACGATGAGGTCGTCGGGCATCTTCTCGCGGTTCGCGGCGAGCGAGTGATAACGGCCGACCGCGAACGGATTCGTGAGGCCGCGGTAGATCGAGTGGCCGTCGTGCTGCACGAGCGAGGTCTTGCCGTGCATGAGCGCCGCGGCCCCGATGATCTCGCCGCCGAAGTGCTGGACGATGCTCTGGTGCCCCAAGCACACGCCGAGCACGGGGATCTTGCCCGCAAATGCGCCGATCATCGCGAGCGAGACGCCGGCGTCGTCGGGACGGCCGGGGCCCGGCGAGATCGCGAGATGCGTGGGCGTAAGCTTCGCAGCTTCGGCCAACGTCAGAGCGTCATTGCGGTAGACCAGCACTTCGGCCTCGAGCACGAGGAACGCCTGCACGAGGTTGTAGGTAAAGGAGTCGTAATTGTCGATCAGGAGCAGCCGCACGCTCATAGTCCTTCCTCCGCGAGCTCGAGCGCACGCCGCAGGATGGCGCTCTTTGCCATCACCTCTTGGTACTCCGTGACGGGCACGCTGTCCGCGACGATGCCGCCTCCCGCCTGGAAGCTGTACTCGTCGCCGTTGAACACGATCGTGCGGATGGTGATGGCCTGATCCATGTTGCCGTTCTTGGCGAAGTAACCGACCGTGCCGCCGTAGAGCCCGCGGCCCGTGGGCTCGAGCGAAGCGATGAGCTCCATCGCGCGGACCTTGGGCGCGCCGACGAGCGTGCCCGCCGGGAACGCTGCCGCGAACAGATCGAACGCGTCGCGCTCCGGCGCGAGCAGGCCTTGAACGCCGCTCACGATATGCATGACGTGGCTGTAGCGCTCGATCTTGCGGTACGGCTCGACGTGCACCGAGCCCGAGCTTGCGACACGGCCCAAGTCGTTGCGCGCGAGGTCGACGAGCATGACGTGCTCGGCGTTTTCCTTGGGATCCGCGAGCAGGTCGCGCTCGAGTGCCAAGTCGTGCTCGCCCGTCTTGCCGCGCGGCCGCGTGCCCGCGATCGGCCGGAGGCTCGCTTGCCGGCCCGCGAGGCGCACGAGCGCCTCGGGCGACGAGCCCGCGATGCGCACACGCCCAAGCTCGAAGAAATACATATACGGCGACGGATTGAGTAGCCGCAAGCCGCGATACGTTTGGAACGGGTCGAGGTCGGTGCGGCCCGCGAAGCGCACCGACAACACGATCTGATAAATGTCGCCGGCCTTGATGTGCGCTTTGCCTTTGACGACCGACGCGGCGTGCTCGGTTTCGGTCATGCTCGC
The DNA here is from genome assembly GCA_035249885.1 of Gammaproteobacteria bacterium. Lineage (GTDB taxonomy): Bacteria > Pseudomonadota > Gammaproteobacteria > Steroidobacterales > Rariloculaceae > FEN-1219. The sequence continues at coordinate 2,257 of DATFFV010000036.1, forward strand.
GTGCGCCTGCGTGAACCGGCCTTGCTTCACCGGCGCGTCGAGCCCGCCGCGCAGGGCCTTGACGACTCGCGCTCGCAGTGCCTGGCGCTCTTGCTCGGAGCCCGCGTGCAGCAGCGCGACGCGGCGCGTGAGGTGGTCGAACACGAGCAGCGAGCTCGGGGCCACGTAGAGCGCCTGCGGCAGACCGGCGAGCTCGGCGCGATTCGGCGGCAGCCGCTCGAAAAAGCGCACGACGTCGTAGCCCGTCGTGCCCACGAGGCCACCGTCGAACGGAATGTCGTCGATCTGCGGTTTCAAATGCGGCGCGCGCTCGAGCGCGTCGCGCATGAGCGCAAACCATTCGGCAAGGCTCTGCGGGCGACGCTCAGGTCTGCCGTTCACGGCAAGCCGATCGGCGTAGAGCTCGATCGTGAGCGCGGACCCTAAGCCGATGAACGAATAGCGCGCGAGCCGCTCGCCGCTCTCGACGCTCTCGAGCAGGAAGCACGGGCCGAAGGCCTTGAGCTTCATGTACGCCGATACCGGGGTATCGAGATCGGCGGCGATGTCGAACGGTGACTCCATGCTTCGTCTGCCTCGAGTCTCTATGGCCTGCAAAAACAAAAAACCCATCTCCGGTACTCGCGAAGATGGGTCTGCATAGGATCGAGAGGACGAAAGTCTACTACGCGCGCACTACCCGCTTCGCTGGGGAGACTCGCCACCAGCGGCCGTTGGGGGCAGGATGATCACACAGTCCGCTCATGGCCGGGCAGTATCTCCGGGCCCCTCCTTGGGCGTCAAGCCGCGGGTGGCTGAACAACAACGATCGGGGGGTCGAAGGGGCTAGCTATGGGCAAATGCACCGCAAGCACGAAGTCTTGGCCGCAATAGACAACATCGAGCTCGTGCGCGCCAAGTCGTCGCTGCACCTCATGATCTTGGCCGACGGCGAGAAGCTCGGCCAGCTCGAGATCGGCCGAGGCTCGTTGTTCTGGTGGGGCAAGAATCGCAAGAAGAGCAAAAAGCTCGATTGGTCGCATTTCGCGGAGAAAATGAACGAGCTCGCATACGGCGACTAGCGCGGCGGGGGCTCCTTCACCACCTCACGGGCGAAAGGTCCACGGTCACGCGCCGCCGCGCCGCATCGTCGGCGCCGTCGGGCGCGGCGGCAGCGTCTTCAGCGCTCACGCGATACTCGACGGTCGTCAATCCTGCGCCTTGCAGCAGCTCCGCGACCTGTGCCGCACGGCGTGCGGCGATGTCGGCGCGCTCCACGAGCACGCCGCCGTCGGAGAGCAGCACGGCGCCGCGATAACCCGTGATCGCGATGCGGCGCGTACCGCGAGCGCGGGCCGAGTCCAAGATCGCCGTGAGCTCGCCGGCGTGACGAAACACGACGAGCCCGTCGAAGTCGTAGCGCAGCGTGAACGTCTGCTCGGGCACGGGCGGCGCGGCGGGCGCATCGCTCGGTGTGGGCGCGAAGGCCAGCCGGCCCGCGCTCGGTCCCGGCGGGCGCGGCGGCTCGAACGTGAGGTTGTAGCGCTCCTCGGCCGGCAAGATCGTGTTGCACGACGCGTCGAGCTCGGGCAACACCGAGAGCACGACGGGATCGAGCACAACGCCGCCGCAGATCCGCGGACGGTCGGGCGCCACTGTGCCCTCGACGAGCACGCGATGACCGAGCCACGGCGGCGTGACCGGCGAGCTCACGTCGGTTTGCAGCGTGAGGAAGTAGAGCTCGCCGCCGTGCTCCGCGAGCCAACAGGGCACCGAGGCGGTGTCGCGCACGATCGGGCAGGCCACGAAGTTGCGGCGATGCTCGGGCGGTGCGGCCACCGCCGCGCCGCAGGCCAACACACATGCGAGCCACGTTGCGCCGCGGTGGCTCATAGCGCGCTCAGGAAAGCCACGAGATCCTGTCTTTCCTGTTCGGAGTAGCCGATGTCGTAGCGGCGATCGTAGAAGTCGACGAGCTCGCGCAGCGTGGCCGCCGAGCCGTTCGCGAAATACGGCGCGCGGGCCGCGAGGCCGCGGAACTGCTGCATGACGATCGCGCCGACGTCGTTGCACTTGCCCGAGACGAGCGCGCGGCCGGGATCCTGCGTATAGATGACGCGGCCCAAGAACGGGTGCGGCGGCAGATCCGCGCGGCACGTCACTTTGAACAGCGGCAGTTCCGGCTTCGCGGTTGTCCACGGATTCTGCGGTGCCTCGCGCGCCCACGGCAGGTTGGTCGTGCCGATGTCCATCCAGCCGTTGGCGACGTCCATGCCCGTCATGTGCATGCCGTGACACGTCGAGCAGGTGCGCTTGACGGGATTGCCGAGGCCGACGCTGTTGAGATGCATCGAGTCGCGGATGAAGAACGTGCGGAACATGAACACGTCGTGGCCGCGCGCGATCGACGCGCGGGCCTCGTGCAGCGCGTCCGCGGCCGCGCCCTCGATGCAGGGCGAGCGCGCGAGCCACGCCGTGTCGAGCGGGAAAACGAATCGCGTCGTGTTGTTGCCGAGCACACCCTCGGGGGCGGCGGCGAGATTCCGCGGTCCGAAGCCGGGCGGGCCGCCGGGCGCGGTGAGATCGCCGGCGCCGGCGTCCCACGCTTGGGCAGCGTAGATCTGCCGCTCG
>DATFFV010000037.1:0-7622 GCA_035249885.1 Gammaproteobacteria bacterium
CAAGTAGCCGACGCCGGACTTTTGCGTGACCACGAGCGCGTCGCGGCCGTTCGCGAGCGTGATGAGCGCCGGCGACGCCGAGAAGTCGAAGTCGGGCCCGACTTCTTCCGGGCAGTTCGGATTGTCCTCCGCGGTCGTCGCGTCGCCACCGCCCAGTGGCGCCCCGCAGCCCAATATCCAGACGTCGGGCATGATCTGATTGATCCAGCGGATACGCCCCGTCGCGATGTCGAAGGCCACGATGGCGTCGCTCGTGGGCGGCGGCGGGTCGGCGTAGGCGTTGCCCGTCGCCGCGTAGATCAAGCCGCGTTTCTCGTCGACCGTCGGCGCGCTCCAGATCGGCGAGCCGGCCGGCCCCCAGAGCGGCTTGCCGCTCGTGCTCGTGCCGCGCCGCTGCGGCTCGTCGACCGTGTAGGTTTTCCAGACGACCTCGCCCGTCGTCGCGTCGAGCGCGGTCAAGCTGCCGCGAAACGTGCAGCACTCGTAGTCGGGCATCGACGCGGCGGTCTCCTCGGAGACGCCCGACGTAGGCACGTAGAGCCGGCCCTCATGGAGCGTCGGCGCGCCTGTCGCGCGCGCAGCGGGATGGTCGTCCACTTTGCGCACCCAGAGCTCGCGGCCCGTCGCGGCGTCGACGGCGTAGGCACGCGCCTGCGCATCGGCGAAGTAGATCGCATGGCCCGTCGGCGCGCCGGCCGGCCCGACGGGGCCCACGGAGATCGCCGTGCGCACGCCGGCGCGAGCCTTGTAGGTCCAATGCGTGCAGCCCGTGACGGGATCGAGCGCGTAGATCGTGCCCGACTGGCTGCCCATGAACAGACGGCCGCCGACGATCGCAGGCTGGGAGCGCGACTGCGTGACGTCGGCGATGCCGAACGCCCACTTGACCCGCAGGTTCGCCACGTTCGCGGCCGTGATGCCGCCGGCATCGGGTTGAAAGCGCTTGTTGTCGACGTCGAGGCCCCAACCGTTCCACACGGGTCCCCGGCCCGGCACGAATGGCGTGCCAGCCGTGCACAGGCCTTGGATCGGTGCCGTGGACGCGGCGAGCACGGGCTGTCCCGTGACGAGCTCGGCGATGGCGATGCGCTCCGCGGGCGTCAGCGGCTGGCCTTGCAAACGCATCGTGCCGTCGGTCAACGATTCGACGATGGCGTTCGGAGCGAGCGTGCCCATCGCGGCGCGCGTCGGCACGTCGTCCTCCACGGGGTTCACATGGCAGGCCGCGCAATGCTGCGCGAACAGCGCTTCGCCGTTCGGGCCTTGCGCCAGCGCAGGTACGCCGAGCACCGAGCCCAAGAGCAACGTCGTCGAGATCGTGATCCGCATGCGATGCCTCCCGCGCGGCAAGAATAGCGGCCGCCCTCTGCCGTTGCCAGCGCGCCGCGCAGGGCAGACGTCCGCGCAGCGTACCGCTCGGGCCTCCAAAGCCGCGACGGCGCCTGCTATGGTGAGCGCCCCATCGCGACCGTCTCAGCCGCTTGTCCGCCAACGCCCACCACCATCGGCCCGTGCTCGGCGTGCTGCTCAAGCTCGCGTCGGTCGTGCTGCTGTCGTGCCTCGCGGCGTGCGTGAAGTATCTCGACGCCGGCGTGCCGACGGGCCAGCTCATCTTCGTGCGCGGCGTGATCTCGGCCGCGGTGCTCGCCTTCATCGCCTGGCGCACGGAGGGTCTCAAGATCCTGCGCACCGACAGGCCGCGCTCGCACGCGCTGCGCTCGCTCGCGGGCACGGCGAGCATGTTTTGCTGGTTCACGGCGCTTACGCTGATCCCGCTCGCGGACTTCACGGCCATCAGCTTCACGGCGCCGATGTTTCTCACGGTGCTCGCGATGCTGCTGCTCGGCGAGCGCATCCACGCGTATCGATGGAGCGCGCTCGCCATCGGTTTCGTCGGCGTCCTCATCACGATCGGCCCGCACCTCACGCTCGGCGGCAGCTCGGTCGGCGTGCTCGTAGCCTTCGGCGCGGCCGTGTTCTCGGCGCTCGCGATCGTGACGCTGCGTGGCATGAGCGGCAGCGGCGGCGAGCATCCACTCGCGATCACGTTCTACTTCTCGGTGACGACTGTCGTCTGCTCGGCCGTAACCGCGCTCGCGGGCTGGCCCATGCCGACCGTCGAGCAGTGGACGCTGATCGTCGTCACCGCGCTGTTCGGCGTGTCCGGCCAGCTGCTCATGACGATGTCGTATCGTTATGCCGAGGCTTCGACGCTCGCGCCCCTCGACTATACGAACCTGCTGCTCGCCTTGAGCTTCGGTTACTACATTTTCGCCGAGGTGCCGCATTGGTCGATGTGGGTCGGCGCACCGCTCGTCATCGCGGCCGGGCTCATCATTCTCTGGCGCGAGTATCAGCGTTACGCGGTTGTCCCGACAGCCGTCGTCCCGAACGACTGAGAGCGGGTCAAGGGCTGCGCCACCAGTGACGGTTCGGCGTGTCGTTATGTAACCGCCGACGCTATTTTGGCCGGCCGTTGGCGTACGCTCTGCCGAGCAACAGGGAAGTTGCTCGAGGGGGCTGTCATGGGAGGGATCACTCGTAACGGCATCGCTGCCGTTCTCGCCGGCCTTGCCACCTTTCCCGCGTTCGCGCAAACCGTTCGCACCGCTGTTCCCGCGGAGCGAGTCCCCGGAGAGGCCGGGCTCGTGCGCGGCGGGCAACTGGCGAAGGTCGGGACGCATTTGCTGCGCGCGTTCCGCGAATATCGCGCCTACGTCGATCAGGGACGCGCGGCCGAGTTCAGACCGAGTAGAGCGTCGCTGGTGTACGCCGGGGGGCGTGTGCTCGTCGATGCACGTGCGACCGGCTCTGGCGATGACCTGCTTCGCGATCTCGAGCGGCTCGGTCTGACGCGGGGCGCGCGTGCCGGTCAGGTCGTGTCGGGCTTCCTGCCGTTGGCAGCGCTCGAGGATGCGGCGGCCCTTGCCAGCCTGCGTTCGATCGCGGCGTCGCCCGCGCCGATCAGAAACGCCGGTGCGATCACGAGCCAGGGCGACCTCGCGGTGCACGCCGCCGCGGCGAGGGCCGCTCACGGCGTGGACGGCACGGGTGTCGCGGTCGGCGTGCTGTCCGACGCGTATGACACGCTGGGTGGGGCGGCCGCCGACATCGCGAGCGGCGACCTGCCGCCAAGCGGTGTGCAGGTGCTCGGTGGAGAGTCTCCGTACTGCGGCGCGCTCATCTTTTGTGTCGACGAGGGGCGCGCGATGCTGCAGATCGTGCACGACCTCGCACCGGGGGCAGAGCTTCTATTCCATACTGCGCTCGGCGGCATCGCTGCCTACGCGAACGCGATCCAGGACACTGCCGCCGCGGGCGCCGACGTGCTCGTCGACGATCTCCTCTACCTCAACGAGCCGTGGTTTCAGGACGGAGTCGTTGCGCAGGCAGTGGACTCGGTCGCGACCGGCGGCGTTGCCTACTTCTCCGCGGCCGGTAACGCCGGGCGCTCGAGCATGCAGACGCCGTTCAGTGATAGCGGCGTGATCTTCTGCATCGAGTTCTTCCTGCCGATCGGCGACTGTGACCCGACCTTCGAGCGCGTCGGCAGGATGCACGATTTCGATCCCGGGCCGGGCGTCGATCTCTATCAGGGCGTCACGATCCCGATCGACGGCGTCCTGACGGTGGCCATGCAGTGGAACCAGCCGTTTGGCGGACCCGGACCCGTGAGCGATCACGACATCGTGCTCCTCGACGAGACCGGCGGCATCTATTTCGAGATCAGCGCGAACGACAACTTGATCACCGGCGAGGGCTGGGAGGTCGTGCAGTTCCAGAACCACGAGGTGCTGGGCTACGGAGACAAGTTCAATCTCATCATCACGTACGACGACGTGGACTCGCAGGGCCCGCCGGCTAGCCTGGTCAAGACCATCATGTTCGGCAGCGGGAGCTTCGACGAGCACGCGACGAATGCGCCGACGCTCGTCGGCCATGCGAATGCCAATGGCGCGCAGGCCGTCGGTGCGGCGTTCTTCGCGGATACCCCCGCGTACGGAGTCTCGCCGCCCGTCGGACAGCCCTACTCGTCGGCCGGGGGCGTGCCGATCCTCTTCGAGCCCGACGGCACGGCGCTCGCGAGCCCGGGCCTACGGGCCAAGCCGGCGGTGACGGCGACGGACGGCGTGAATACGACGTTCTTCTTCAGTGACAGCCACGGCAACGATGGCATCGACGACTTCTTCGGCACCTCGGCCGCCGCTCCGCACGCGGCCGCTGTCGCTGCGCTCATGCTGGAAGCGAGCCCGAGCGCGACGCCCGTTCAGTTGCAGAGCGCGTTGCAGGCCTCGGCGGTAGACATGGGCGCGGCCGGATTCGATAACGATCACGGCGCGGGGCTGATCCAGGCCGACGCGGCGATCACGACCTTGCTCGGTTCGAGCGGCAACGTTCCACCGGCGGCGTCCTTCACGACCGCGATCTCCGCTCTGCAGGTCACGTTCACGGATACGAGCACCGACAGCGACGGCAGCATCGTGAGCTGGAGCTGGACCTTCGGTGACGGCAATACGTCGAGCGTCCCAGATCCCGTGCATGTCTACGCGGCGGCCGGCACCTACGACGTCAACCTCACGGTGACCGACGACGACGGCGCCGTCGGCTCGATGGGCCTAGCCGTCACGGTCGACACGGGCGCAGCGAACTCGCCGCCCACGGCGGGGTTCTCCTGGGCATGTAGCTCGTTGAGCTGCGCGTTCAACGGGGCGTTGTCGACCGACGATCTCGGCATCGTGAGTTACGCGTGGGATTTCGGTGACGGTGGCGGCTCGATCATCGCCGGTCCCACGCACAACTACGCCTTCCAAGGCACTTACACGATCACGTTGGCCGTGACCGATGCGGAAGGCGCGAGCGACAGCGTGAGCTGGCCCTTGCGCGTGAAGAACCGCGGCGTAACGACGGGGTCCACGGACGGCGGCAGCGGCGGCACGGGAGAAACAGAGAAGGGCCCGAAGAAGTGCAGCGACGGTATCGACAACGATGGTGACGGCTTCGTCGACGGAGCGGATCCCGACTGCCGATGATTGTCGCCACGACGGTGCCGGCGACGGTCGTGCCGAACGACTGATTCAACCGCCGTTCGGCACCGTCATGAATTGCAGGCTGAAAAGCCGGTCGTCGTCGATCCACGTGCGGCACGGCGCAAAACCCGCGCGCTCGGCAAGCGCGTGAAACTCGCCGGGCGAGTACTTGTGCGAGTACTCCGTGATGATGTATTCGCCGGACATGAACTCGATTGGCACGCCCGCCACCTTGATGCGTTGCCGGCACGCGCTGATCAGGCGCATCTCGATGCGGTGCTCGTGCTCGTCGTAGTGCGCATGGTGCGCAAAGCGCTCGAGGTCGAACTCGGCGTCTAGCTCGCGATTGAGCCTTGCGAGCAGATTCAAGTTGAACTCCGCCGTGACGCCTTCGGCGTCGTTGTAGGCTGCGTACAAGATCGCCGGATCCTTGCGCAAATCGACGCCGATGAGCAGCGCTCCGCCGGGTTTCGCTTCGGCCGCCATGACCTCGAGCACCTCGAGCGCGCGCGGTCGCGTGAAGTTGCCGATCGTCGAGCCTGGAAAGAACACGAGGTTGCGCAGGGGCTCGACGGGATGCTCGGGCAGCTCGAAGGGCCGCGTGAAGTCGGCGAATACGGGTTGCATGTGCACGTCGGGATAGTCGGGGCGCAGCGACTCGACTTGCTCGAGAAGGAATTCCGGCGAGATGTCGACGGGCACGTAGGCCGCCGGCTCGCGCAGGTGATCGAGCAGCAGCCGCACCTTGACGTTCGATCCGGCGCCGAACTCGATGACGGCGGCGCGCTCGCCCACGAGCCCGGCCACTTCGTCGAGGTGCGACTCCATGAGCTTGAGCTCGGTGCGCGTCGGATAGTACTCGGGCAGCGAACAGATGCGGTCGAAGAGCTCGGAACCGCGCCGGTCGTAGAGGTACTTCGGCGACAACCGTTTTTGTGGTGCCGTGAGGCCCTTCAGGATCTCGTCGCGGTACTCGACGAGCTCCGGCGCGACGGAGTTGCCCGTGGCGATCGCTGTAGCTTCGGTCGTCATCCCGTGCTCCGGAACGTCAAAGATCTTTGGCGAGGCGCACGCCGAGGAACTGCCAGCGGTCGTGCGGGTAGAAGAAGCTGCGGTATGTCGCGCGGATGTGTTCGGCCGCCGTGATGCAGGAGCCGCCGCGCACGACGAGCTGATTGCACATGAACTTGCCGTTGTATTCGCCGAGGGAGCCGCCGAGCGGCCGAAAGCCGGGGTACGGGCCGTAGGCCGACGCGCACCATTCCCAGACGTCGCCGTATAGCTGCGCGATCGAAGGTCCCTGCGCCGCGGGCGCGGGCTGAAGGTAGCCGGCGTCGCGCAGGTTGCCGCCGACTTGCTCGGCCGTGGCGGCCACTTCCCATTCCTCCTCGCGCGGGAGCCGCGCGCCCGCGAAACGCGCGAACGCATCGGCCTCGTAGAAGCTCACGTGGCAGACGGGCGCGACCTCGTCGATCTCGCGCCAGCCGCTCAGCGTGAATTCGCGCACGAGGTCCTCCGACCAGCAGAGCGGCCGATTCCAACCGCAAGCGCGAATCGTGGTCCAGCCGTCGGCGAGCCAGAGCTCGGGTGTCGTGTAGCCGCCGGCGGCGATGAACTCGCGGTATTCGGCGTTCGTGACGAGCCTCGAAGCGAGCGCGTGCTCACCGAGCAGCACGCGGTGGCGCGGCGTCTCGTTGTCGAAGCAGAACTCGTCGCCCGCTGCGCCGATCGCCGCTTCACCGCCGCCGCGGTGCACAAACGCGAGCGAGGTGGCGCGCGCCTTGGGCGGCGCAGGCAAGGCGTCGTAGGCCGGCCCGAGCGGATTGACGAACAGCACTTGCTTGACGTCCGTCAGCAAGAGCTCTTGATGCTGCTGCTCGTGGTGGAGGCCGAGCGTGACGAGGAAGGCTACGCGTTCCTCGTCGCCGCGCGTGCGCAGCAGTCCTTCGACGGCGTCATCGACGCGGGCACGATAGTCGCGCACCTCGGCGACCGTGGGGCGGCTCAGCAGGCCGCGCTGCGAGCGCGCGTGCATCTCGCCGACCGTGTAGTAATAGGAGTTGAACAGGTGCTCGTAGCGAGCATCGATGGGCGTGTAGCCCGGGCAATGCGCGCCGAGCACGAAGCGCTCGAAGAACCAAGTCGTGTGCGCGAGGTGCCACTTCGTGGGGCTCGTCTCGGGCACGACCTGCACGACCTGATCCTCGACGGCGAGCGGGGCCGTCAGGGCGAGGGTCGTCGCGCGAACGCGTCGATAGCGCGCGATCAAGGCGTCGGTGCCGGCTGTCACGCGTGGCGCGAGCTGTGCATTAGCCATCGCTTGCGGCGACGGAGCCGTGCCCGCCGCGATCATGATCGAGGTTCGAGCCTAACTGCGAGGGCGCGGCCTGTCAAAAGCCGGCGGGTCAACGCCGGAAGTTCTTTTTTAGACCCTGCCAGTGGCGATAGTAGTCGCGCTCCAGGATTTCGCTTTCGAGCGCGAAGCGCGTCGGTTTGATGACGAGCTGCGTCTCGAAAATGATCGTGAGCGTATCCGCGAGGTATTGCGGCGCATCCGCGGCGGTAGACCCCGCCTCGAACGCTTCGCGATCGGGA
>DATFFV010000038.1:0-8674 GCA_035249885.1 Gammaproteobacteria bacterium
TGACGTACGCGGGCCGCGCCGGCAGCGGCTTCGCGGCACGCGACTTCGCGCGGCTCGAGCCGTTATTGGCCGTGAAGCCTCGCGCCGCACCGCCGGCGGCGGCCGAGAACCCGCGCGGCGCTGTCTGGATCGCCGAGGGCCCCGTCGTGCAGGTCAAATTCAAGCACCGCACGCCGGACGGCATGCTGCGCCAGCCCGTGTTCCTGCGCGTGCGCGACGACAAGCGCGCCGAGGAGTGCGTCTGGCAAACGGAGGTCGACGCTCCCGACGACGCCGAGCCGGTTGCGGGCGTGGCCGACGAGCCGCCCGGGCCACCGACCGTCGCGTTCACGAATCGCGACAAGGTGTTCTGGCCCGCCGACGGTTACACGAAGGGCGACCTCATCGCGTACTACGAGGGCGTGGCCGAATGGCTGCTGCCGTACCTCAAGGACCGGCCCGTCGTCCTCACGCGCTACCCCGACGGCATCGACGGCAAGTCGTTCTTCCAGAAAGACGCGCCCGTCTATGCGCCGAAATGGCTCAGGCTCGAGACGATGTGGAGCGAGCACGCGGAACGGGAGATTCGCTACTTCGTGCTCGACGATCTGCCGTCGCTGCTCTACGTCGCCAACATGGGCACGATCCCGTTGCATGTGTGGTCGAGCCGCGTGGCCGCGCTCGAGCGGCCGGACTGGTGCATCCTCGACCTCGACCCGAAAGGCGCGCCGCTCACCGACGTGATCGCGATCGCGCGGCACATCCACGCGCTGTGCGAGGACGTGAGGCTGCCGAACTTCGTCAAGACGAGCGGCTCGACGGGTTTACACGTGCTGATCCCGCTCGGCGCGCGCTACACCTACGAGCAGTCGCGCACGCTCGCGGAGCTGCTCGCGCGTTTCACGGCCAAGTCGCTGCCCGAGATCGCGACGATCGTGCGCTCCGTATCCGACCGCGACGGGAAGGTGTACCTCGACTATCTCCAGAACGGCCATGGGCGGCTGCTCGTCTCGCCGTTCTGCGTGCGGCCGCTGCCCGGTGCACCGGTCTCGATGTCGCTCGAGTGGTCGCAGGTCAACAAGCGCCTCAAGCTCGAGCGCTTCAACATCCGCTCGGCGCGCCGCTGGTTGCGCGACCACGGCGATCCGCTCGCCGGCGTGCTCACGCAGTCGATCGACATGCTGGCCGCCGTCGACGCGCTGACGCAGCGGCTCGCGAAGAGCTAAGAGGTGCCGGCACCTCCCCGCTAGCGGGTCTGCCAGTCCATCGTGAGAACGACGTTGCGGCCGGTCTCGTTGAGGCCCGAGCCGTGCACGCGGTAGTTTTGGTTGGTGACGTTCTCGATCGCGGCCGAGAGGTGGACGTTGTTGCCGAAGGTCATGGTGCTGCGCAGGTTCATGATCGAGTATTGCGGCGTACCGCCCGGTGGGATTCGCTGGGTGTCGAGCCTGTCGCTCGCGGCGAGCTTGGTCTGCTCTTCGGCGTGTAGCGCGCTGGCTTCGAACCAATAGCGGTCGCTCGGCGCACTCCAGCGCAACGCCAGGACCGTCGTCGGCGGCATGATGCGGCTCATCGGCTCGCGAACGAGCGTCGGCGACGAGGTCGGGAAGGAATCGAGCTCGCCGTCCGACCAGGTGAACGCGCCCCGGAGACTGAGCTGCTCCGTAAGGTCGTAGCCACCCTCGATCTCGAAGCCGCGCGTGAAGCCCCGGCCCGAGTTGCGCTTGGTCACTTCGAAGCTGGTGCCGATCGTCGTGCCCGTGGGCGTACGCACGATCATGTCGTCGATGCTCGTGTAGTAGACGGCCATCTGCAGGGACGAGCGCGCCGCGCTCGTTTTGAACCCGAACTCGTACGAAACGTATTGCTCGGGGTCGAGCGTAGCCACGGGCGTCTCGATCTCGCTGCTCCGCGCCGTGTCGAGGCGCGTGAGGTCGGACAGGTTCGGCGCCCGGAAACCCTGCGATACGCCGCCGAACAGGTTCCAAGTGTCGCTCGATGCGTAGCGGAAGCGAACGCTCGCGACGCTGTCGTCCCAATCCTCGTCGATGCTCATTGGGGTGTTCGTGCGCGTATCGAGCACGCGCTCGGCGTCGACGGCCGCGTACGCATAGCGGACGCCCGAGATCACCTCCCAATTGGCGCCGATGGGGATCTGCCGCTCGGCATACACGCCGGCGAGGTCGTAGGTGGCGTCGTCGGCGACGGGACCTTGAACGAACGGGGCACGCGGCGTGCCATTGGCGTTGAAATCCTCGCGGAACGAATCGACGGAATCGTGGTAGTGCTCGATGCCGTAGACCCAGCGCCCGTTGTTCGCTTCGGTCTCGCCTTGCAGCGATAGACCCGCCGTGTCGACGGTATAGCCTTGGCGCTCGACCCGAAGGTCGCCGCGGTGCCGATGCTGGAACTCGTCTTGGCGATGCGCCGAGAGGCTGACGTTCCAAGCGTTGACGACGCCGTCACGATCGTCGCTGTAGTACTGCGCGTAGGTCAGATCCCGGCCTTGCTCGAGAAGGCGCGAGAGGTCCGAACCGACAGCGCTGCCGCGGAACGGAACCGCGTAAATCGTGGCATGCGTGCGCCACGCGTCGTCTTGCGTCAGGCGCTGGTGTGCAAAGACGAAGTGCTGCGAGTCGCTCACGTCGTACTCGAGCCGCAAGTCGGCGTCGTCCTCGTCGTAGCCCGTCTTCGGCAAGTGCCCCGCGCCGCTCGTGAGGTCGCCGAAATCCTTGAGCGAGTAGCCGGCGATGAGGCTCACGTCGCCGCTGCGGAGGCCCACTTGCGCTCGCGCGACGCTGGAGTCTTCGGCATCCGCCGCGCGATACGACACCTGCGCGGTCACGCCATCCCCCTGCGGCGGGCTCTGCGGCCGCATGAGCAGCGCGTTGACCGTGCCGCCGACGGCGTCGCTGCCGTAGAGCACAGAGCTCGGACCCTTGACGACCTCGAGCCGCTGGATCATCAGCGGATCGACCGTGTTCCAGTACTGATTCGGGCCGTCGCGAAACGTGGAGTTATTGAGCCTGATGCCGTCGATGAGGAACAACGTGCGGAAACCCGTGAAGCCGCGAATGAACGGCGAGCCCTGACCGTGCGCGGTCTTCTGCACCATGATGCCGGGAATCTGCCGCAGCGCCTCGGGGACGCTGCGTGCCTGGAGCTCGCGGGACAAAGTATCGGCGTCGAGAACGTGCAGCGTGAACGGGGAGTCGAGCGCCGAGCGCTCCGAGCGCGTCGCCGTGATGACGATTTCTTGCATCGGGCCGCGGGTTTGGGCGCTGCCCGCTGCCGGCGCGAGCGCGGCGAACACTCCGAGCGCAACGAATGAGAGGCGATTTTCGAGTCTCGAGCAGTGCTCAACCGGTTTCATGTTTTTCTCGTCCTCGGGTGAGGCGCGACAAAGCCTGCGACAGAAAGACCCCGCGACCGCGGTGTGCAAGAGCCGGGCCGGCGGCTTATTTGCTTGTGTGGACGGCAACTTAGCAGCGGCCCTCGCCGATGGCTCGAACGCGACTGTAAAATCGACCGACGGTGCAGCAGCCGCCCAGAACGCCCGGTGGCCGCCGGCTTCCCGGATCGCAGGGCGCAGATGGGTTTTCGTAGATGCGTTTCGGCAGGACGCAGCGGTTAAGGACGGTCGCCCGTGCGCAAACCCGTGACCCTCATCGCGGGGCAGCGCGTCACCGCCCACTTCGGCACACGACCTTACTTGCGCGAGGCGCTGCAAGCGACGGGCGCGCGCCATCCGAGCGCGCTCTACATCGGGGCGGCCAACGGCGACGAGCGCGGTTTCGGCGAGGCGCTCTGCGTGCTGCTCACCACGACCGGCGCCGAGCGTGTGTTCTGGCCCAAGCTCAAAGGACGGCGCAAGGAACTCACGCTCGCGCGGTGCTCGAACACGTCGACCCAGTGTTCGTCGGCGGCGGCGACGTCGAGGAAGGTATGCGCGTGCTGCGTGACGCCGACCTCATCGCCCCCTTGCACGCAGCCGCGGCGCGCGGCGCGATCTTCGCGGGGATGTCGGCAGGCTCGATCATGCTCGGCCAGCGGTGGATCCGCTGGCCCGACGCGCAGGCGAAGGATGCTGAAGCGGAGACGTACGAATGTCTCGGGCTAGCCGAGCGCTCGCTGGATACCCACGGCTCGACGGGACGCTGCGCGCGTCTGCGCATGTCTTCAACGACGCCGGCGACACCGAGGCGTTCGTGCGCGCGCTGCGCGATCTCTGATCGAGACGAGCCGCGAGCGCCACCCCGTGGCACAATCGGCTCCGGAATGCGCGGGGTAGCTTGAGCCCATGAGAATCGACTTCGTCTCCGACGTCGCGTGCCCGTGGTGCGCGATCGGGTGGAGCGCCCTCGAGCGGGCGCTCGAGCGCATCGGCCGCGATGTCGGCGCCGTCGAGCTCCACATGCAGCCGTTCGAGCTCAACCCGACGATGCCCGTGGAGGGCGTCAACGCTACCGACTACATGACCGCGAAATACGCCTTGAGCGCAGAGCAGCTCGCCATCAATCGCGCGCGCATCGTCGAGCGCGGCGCCGCCGAAGGCTTCGCGTTCGGTGCACGCACGCACATCTGGAACACGTTCGACGCGCACCGCTTGCTGTCCTTTGCCGGCGCCGAAGGGCCGCCCGGCAGCCAGCGCGCGCTCAAGCGCGCCTTGCTCGCGGCGTACCACGGCGATGGGCGTAACCCGGGCGCGCACGACGTGCTGCTCGGGCTCGCCGCGCAGGTCGGCTTGCCCGTCGAGCGCGCGCGAGAGGTGCTCGAGCGCGGTGAGTTCGCCGAGCACGTGCGCCAGGCCGAGCGGTTCTGGCAGGAGGCCGGGATCCATTCCGTGCCGGCCGTCATCGTCGATCGGCGTCATCTGATCTCGGGCGGGCAGCCGAGTGCCGTGTTCGAGCAAGCGCTGCGGCAGATCGCCGCCGAGACAGCAACACAAGAACGACAGGGGGCTCAATGAAACGGTCAATGAGGTTCGGTGCCGTGGTCGTGCTCGCATTTGCGGCCATGCTGGCCGTCGCCGCGCCGAGCGTCTACCCGACGGGCACGACGATCTACGATCCCGCGCGCGCCTGGAGCGGTTACACGGTGCTGTCGCTGCTGCAAACGCGCGCCGTCGTCGTCGTCGACATGAACGGCAACGTCGTGAAGCGCTGGGAGGGTTTCAACAACTCGGCCGGCGGCCCCGCGCGCATCTTGCCCGGCGGCGTCGTCGTCGCGGCGCAGGGCGCGAATCCGCCGCACCAAGAGTCGCTCGAGCTCGTGCAGCAGGACTTCGACGGCAACGTTCAGTGGCGCTTCGCGCGCGGCGAAGAGATCACGACGCGCGAGGGCGAAACCGTCTGGTCCGCGCGCCAGCACCACGACTGGCAGCGCGAGGATTTTCCGGCCGGCTACTACAGCCCTGAAGCCACGCCCGCAACCACGGGAGGCAAGATGCTGCTGCTTGCGCACGCGAACCGCCTGCAGCCCGGCGTCGCCGACGTCATGCTCGAGGACGATCGAATCATCGAGATCGACGCCGGCGGCACGGTCCTCTGGGAATGGTTCGCGAGCGACCACATCGACGAGTACGGATTCGACGCTCGGGCGCTCGCCGCGATCAAGTCGGCGGCCGATTTCAGCGCGCAGCGCGGCAGCTACGACGTGCTCCACATCAATTCCGCGACCTACGTCGGTCCGAACCGCTGGTTCGACGGAGGCGACGAGCGGTTCGCGCCGAACAACGTGATCATCAGCAGCCGGCAGGCGAGCTTCATCGCGATCGTGGCTCGCGACGGATCGATCGCGTGGCGGCTCGGGCCGGACTTCAGCGAGTCCGAAGAGCTCCGCAAGATTCGACAGATCATCGGCCAGCACCACGCGCACCTGATCCCTAAGGGCTTGCCCGGGGCCGGCAACGTGCTCGTGTTCGACAATGGCGGCTCGAGCGGCTACGGCTTCGATACACCGATCGCGCGGAATGGGGTCGGTGCGCTGGCCCGTGCGACGTCGCGCGTGCTCGAGATCGATCCCGTCACGCTCGAGCTCGTCTGGTCGTATGCGGCGCCGACGTTCTTTAGCACCAACATCAGCGGCGCGCAGCGGCTCTTGAACGGCAACACGCTCATCACCGAAGGCGCGCCGGGCCGCGTGTTCGAGGTGACGACCGACGGCACGATCGTCTGGGAGTACCAAAGCCCGTTCTTCACGGGGCCGCGCACGGGCAACGCCGTTTACCGAGCCTATCGGTTGCCCTACACGTGGCTGCCGCAGATTGCGGCGCCCAAGGAGCAGGCCGTGACGCCGCCGGCCCTCGGCGAGTTCCGCGTGCCATAACGCGCGGCGTGAAGGCCGTTGCAAAGCCACAAGGTTCGGCCGAGTATCGAGTCGCGGCGTTGCCGGTTCCTAAGTGTCACTGATGAGGAGAAAAACATGAATCGCTTTGGTTGCGTTTGCGCAGTGCTCGGCGCCGCGCTGGTTTCGTTCGGCGCTGCGGCGGCGCCCGAGTACACCACGATCAAGCTCGAGATCGACATCGCGAAACCGGCCGAGGAAGTCTGGGCGAAGGTTGGCGGTTATTGCGACATTTCGAAATGGCTCAACAATGTCGATTGCGCCATCACGTCCGGCGATGGCGGTTTCGGGACGGTACGCGTGCTCGCGGGCGGGCGCGTCACGGAGATCCTCGTCGCGCAGACGGAGCTCTCCTACGGCTACACGCAGCCTGTGCGTGAAGGGCAGTTCTACGACCTCTACCACGGGTTCATGGAAGCGCGGCCCGTGACTGCGACGACGTCGAAGATGGTCTACACGCTCGTGTACGACATCTCCGACAAGGCCGACCAGGCCGCGAAAGATGCCGACATCGCGCGGCGGCGCACGATGTTCGAGGGCGCGTTGCAGAACATCAAGGCGCTCGCCGAGGCGCCGTAGCGCGGCGATGGGGCGAGCGGCTCTCGTCATGACGCTCGTCGCGGGCGGTGCGCTCGCGCCGGCGCATGCGCAAGTACCCGCGATGAATGAGCTCGCCGAACAGTACGTCAAGCTCGTGCTCGCCGTGGGCCAGCACGATGCCGACTACGTCGACGCCTACTACGGGCCGCCCGAGTGGCGGGCAGCGGCCGAGGCCGGCAAGCGGGACTTAAGCGCGATCGCTCGCGACGCGGAGCGCGTTGCGGCCGAGCTCGCGGCGCTCGAGTCGGGCGCCGGCGACGAGATGCTTGCGCTGCGCCAGCAATATCTCGTCAGGCAGATCGAGGCGCTGCGCGCGCGTGTCGCGATGCTCGGCGGCCAACGTCTCGATTTCGACGCCGAGTCCGAGGCGCTCTACGACGCCGTGGCGCCGCACCATACCGAGGCCGAGTTCGAGCGCGTGCTCGCGGAGCTCGGGCGGCGGCTGCCCCGCGAGGGGCCGGTGGGCGCGCGTTATGCGGATTTCCGCTCGGAGTTCGTGATCCCCAAGGAGCGACTCGCGGCCGTGTTCGACGCGGCGATCGCCGAGTGCCGCGAGCGTACGCTGAAGCACATCGCGTTGCCGCGCGACGAGGCGTTCACACTCGAGTACGTCACGGACAAGAGCTGGAGCGGCTACAACTGGTACCAAGGCAACTATCGCAGCATCATCCAGATCAACACCGATCTGCCGATCTTCATCGACCGCGCCATCGATCTCGCGTGCCACGAGGGTTACCCCGGGCATCACGTCTACAACGTGCTGCTCGAGAAGAACTTGGTCCGCGACCGCGGTTGGATCGAATACATGGTTTATCCGTTGTTCTCGCCGCAGTCGCTGATCGCCGAGGGCACGGCCAACTTCGGCATCGAGGTGGCGTTTACGGAGGACGAGCGGCGAGCCTTCGAGGGGGAGGTGTTGTTCCGCGCGGCAGGCCTCGATGCCTCGCGAGTCGCGGAGTATTACGAGCTCGCGAAGCTCGCCGAACGGCTCGCGTACGCGGGCAATGAGGCCGCGCGCCGTTATCGTAACGGCCTCATCGACGCAACGGCCGCGGCCGCTTGGCACGAGACCTATGCGCTCATGCCGCCGCTGCGCGCGCAGCAGCGCGTGCGATTCATCGATCAGTACGGTGCGTACGTCATCAATTACAACCTCGGCAAGGACCTCGTGGCTGCGTACGTCGAGCGGCTCGCGGGCGACGATCCGGAGCGGCGCTGGCGCGAGTTCGAACGACTCATCTCGTCGCCGCGCCTGCCGTCGGGCCTGCGGGAATAACGGAGTCCGGCTAATCGCGTAGCGCGAAGGCGACGAGGTTGTTGCCCGAGATCGTCGCGACGTACTGCCGGCCGTCGATCTCGTAGCTGATCGGGCCGTTGACGATCTGGCCGCCGAGGCTCGCCTTCCAGAGCAGCTCGCCCGTGCGCGCGTCGAGCGCGTGAAAGTAGCCCTCGCGGCCGCCCGTGAACAACAGATCCGTGGCCGTCGTCATGATGCCGCTGTCGGTCACGTCGTACTGCTTGAAGCTCCAGCGCTGCTGGCCCGTGCGCGGGTCGAGCGCGATGACCTCGCCGTGCGCGACCGCATCGGTCCAGTTGTTGATGGGTGAGCGCCGGCCGATGCCGACGCCGGGCGCGTCGGGCACGGGCGTCACGATGCGGTGGCCGCCGCCCGCGAAGTTGCGGCCGACCGCGAACTCTTGGTACTCGCGCCTGAAGTACGACGCATAGTCGACCCACGCGGAAAAATAGA
>DATFFV010000039.1:0-2016 GCA_035249885.1 Gammaproteobacteria bacterium
TGGCGATCGACATGGCGCTCCCAGGCGAGCTCGCAGATGCGACCGATCGTCTGCGAGTAGGACAGGCCGCTGGCCCGCGCGGCACGCGAGAACCCGGCCTCGGCCGGCGTGCTCGTCGAGACGCGCGAGCTGCGCATCGCACGGCAAATCCGGCAGCGGGCGCGTGCCAACCTCGCGCAACCGCCGGGAGCCACGCCGCCGCCGGCACCCGGCATCGACCAACAGGCGATACGCGAGTTCGGCGCGTTCGTCCGCGACCATTACGTCAAGCAAACGAACGCGCGGCACCGGCGCGCGATCGAGACCGACCGCCCGTTCGCCGAGCGGCTCGTGCACTTCTGGAGCAACCACTTCGCCGTCTCGGCCGACAAGCAGCCGCTCGCCGCGCTCGCCGGCCTCTACGAGGACGAAGCGATCCGCCCCCACGTCGCGGGCAACTTCTACGATCTGCTGCTCGCCGTCGAGCGGCATCCCGCGATGATCCTCTACCTCGACAACCAAACCTCGATGGGCGAGTCGTCGACAGCCGCAAACCTCGTGCGCCGCAATCGCGGCCGCGAGCTCGGCTTGAACGAGAACCTCGCGCGCGAAATCCTCGAGCTCCACACACTCGGCGTCGACGGCGGCTACACACAGCAAGACGTCACCGAATTCGCCAAGGTCATCACGGGCTGGTCGATCGGCGGCGCACTCGGCGAAGGCGGCGCGCGGCCGGCGCTCGCGCGCTTCGCCGGCGACGCGGGCAAGCCCGGCGAGTTCCATTTCCGCGCAGCGATGCACGAGCCCGGGACGAAGACGATCCTCGGCAAGCAGTATCGCGAGCGCGGTGCCGAGGAAGGCGAAGACGTGCTGCGCACGCTCGCGTTGCACGAGAAAACCGCGACGCACTTGGCGACCAAGCTCGCGCGGCATTTCGTCGCCGACGACCCGCCGGCCGCGCTCGTCGAACGGCTCGCGCGCACTTATTTGCGCAACGACGGCGACTTGCCGAGCGTCTATCGCGCGCTCGTCGAGGCCGACGAGAGCTTCAAAGCGCCGCTCGCGAAGTTCAAGACGCCGCACGACTTTGCGCTCTCGGCTTACCGGCTGCTCGACACCATGCCCGACAATCTGCAACCCATCACGGCGTTCCTGACGCAGGCAGGGCAACGGCCGTACACGCCGGGCTCACCGGCCGGCTGGCCCGACACGGCCGCGAACTGGAACGGCGGCGACGCGCTGCTCAAGCGCATCGAGCTCGCCGCGGCCGCGGGCCGCGCCGTCGGCGACCGTATCGATCCCGTCGCGCGCGCCGGCGAAGTGCTCGGCGAGGTCGGCGAGCACACGCTCACCGCGATCCGCAGTGCCGAGAGCGCCGCCCAAGGGCTCGCGTTGCTGCTGGCCGCGCCGGAATTCCAGAGGAGATAGCGATGCAGACCCGTCGATCGTTACTCACGACGAGCGCCACGCTGACGCTGCTCGCCCCGTTCGCTCGCTTCGCCTCGGCAGCGCCGAACCCCGACGCGCGCTTCGTGCTCGTGATTCTGCGCGGCGGCCTCGACGGCCTCGCCGCCGTGCCACCCTACGCGGAGCCGCAATATGCCGCGCTGCGCGGGCCGCTCGCGCTAACACCCCCCGGCGCCGACGGCGGCGCGCTCGACCTCGACGGCACGTTCGGCCTGCACCCGGCGCTCACGAGCCTGCACGCGATGTTTGAGGCGCGCGAAGCGCTCGTGCTGCACGCGACGGCCACGCCGTATCGCGAGCGCTCGCATTTCGACGCGCAGAAGGTGCTCGAGGCCGGCGGCGTCACGCCCGGCGCCTCGGCCGGGGGTTGGCTCAACCGCGCTCTCGGCGTGCTCGACTCGAGCGGCGACGCGCCGCCCGCGATTGCGCTCGCCGATAGCGTGCCGCTCGTGTTGCGCGGCGAGCTC
Organism: Gammaproteobacteria bacterium; assembly: GCA_035249885.1. Classification (GTDB taxonomy): domain Bacteria; phylum Pseudomonadota; class Gammaproteobacteria; order Steroidobacterales; family Rariloculaceae; genus FEN-1219. The sequence continues at coordinate 1,914 of DATFFV010000039.1, forward strand.
GCCGTGACCTCGTGGGCGCCGTCGCGGTTGCCCGAGAGCGACGACGACACGCTCGCGCGTGTGCGTCGCCTCTACGAAGCCGCCGACCCCGCGCTCGCCGAGA
>DATFFV010000040.1:0-9769 GCA_035249885.1 Gammaproteobacteria bacterium
CGGCGACGGGGCGCTCGGCGAGCAGGCGCTCGCAGTCCTCGCGGAGCCAGTCGGTGCGCCCGAGCCGTGCGAGCTCGGTATCGAGCCGGTCGCAGGCCGCGAGCAGATGGCGGACGTCGTCGAGCGCGTAGCGCAGCGGCGCTTCGGGCAGCGGCCGGCGACTCCAATCGGTGCGCGCGAAGCTTTCGCCGAGCGTCACGCCGAGCGTGCGCTCGAGCAGACCCTCGAGCCCGACCTGCGGCGGATAGCCCGTGAGCGCCGCAGCGACTTGCGTGTCGACGAGGCGCGGCGGCATGCGCTGTGCACGCTGGTAGACGACCTCGAGGTCCTGGCGCGCGCTGTGCACCACCCACGTGAAGTCGGTCCGGAAGAGCTGCGCGAACAGCGGCTCGAGATCGAGCGCGGCGAGCACGTCGACGCAGGCGACTTGCTCTGCGGTCGCGACTTGGATGAGGCAGAGTTGCGGATAGTAGGTCTGCTCGCGCACGAACTCCGTGTCGATGGCGGCGCGCGACGCGCTCTTGAGCGCGGTCACGAGTCGCGCGAGGCCGGCGCCGTCGTCGATCCAGCCGATTTCCTGCGGTGTGCTCACTGGCGATCCTTGGGTTGGTCGGGCATACGCTATCATCCGGTTCCGTGACAACGGAAAGTTTCTAGTGCTGCGCCTCACGCTCGCCTTCGTCGACATCATGCTGCATCGGCGCGGGCCAGACAGCCTTCCGTCATCGCAGTTCCTGTTCTGGTTGCTGTTGGCCGCCATGCTCGCGAGCTCGTTCGCGGCGCTGGTCGTGGATGGCGTCACGCCGCTAGGGATCGCCGTAGTGTTGTCGGCGGCAGGTTTCGAGCTCTGGTTCGTCTGGGCCGTGCTGCGACTTTACGAACGTGAGCGGCGGTTCCGACAAACGATGAGCGCTGTCCTCGGCACGGATGCGATCATCGGCGTGCTCACACTCCCATTGATAGCGTTCGCCGATCCGCCCCCGGCAGGGAGCCAGGAGATTTCGTTCGCGGGGTTCGCCTTCCTGGCGCTCGTAGTGTGGTCGATCGACATCACAGCCTTCGTACTGTCGCGCGCGCTCGACCGGCCGTATCTGCTGACCCTTGTGATCGTATTGGCGTATTTTCTGCTCATGTACATCTTTCAAGCCTCGCTGTTGCAGCTGCGAACTGCCTGATGCGCGTTCACATCCTCGGCGTCTGCGGCACGTTCATGGGCGGCATCGCGGCCATCGCGAAGGAAGCCGGGCACGACGTGTCGGGCGCCGACCAGAACGTGTACCCGCCGATGAGCACGCAGCTCGAGGCGCTCGGCGTGCGACTCGTCGAGGGCTACGAAGCGCCGATCGGCGCCGACGTCGACAGCGTCGTCGTCGGCAACACGATGTCGCGGGGCAAGCCCGTCGTCGAGGCGTTGCTCGACTCGGGTAGGGCGTACGTGTCCGGTCCGCAGTGGCTCGCCGAGAACGTGCTGCGCGACAAATGGGTGCTCGCGGTCGCCGGCACACACGGCAAGACGACGACCACGAGCATGCTGGCCTGGATCCTCGAGTACGCGGGACTCTCGCCCGGCTTTCTCGTCGGCGGCGTGCCGGCCAACTTCGGGATCTCGGCGCGGCTCGGGGGCTCGAAATATTTCGTCGTCGAAGCCGACGAGTACGACACCGCGTTTTTCGACAAGCGGGCGAAGTTCGTCCACTACCGGCCGCGCACGCTCGACATCAACAACATCGAATACGACCACGCCGACATCTACCCGAGCGTCGAATCGATCATCTGGCAGTTCCATCAGCTGCTGCGCACGGTGCCGAGCAACGGGCTCGTCATCGCCAACGGCAAAGACCGCAACATCGAGCGGGTCGTCGCGCGCGGCCTCTGGACGCCGCTCGTGACGTTCAGCGCCGCCGAGCGCGCGGCGCGCTGGTTCGGCGCTTACGACTCGATCGGCGCCGAGTCGCGCTTCACGGTCTTCGAGCAGGGCGCGGCGCTTGGGCAGGGCCGCTGGTCGCTGCTCGGCCAGCACAACCTCGAGAACGCGCTGGCCGCGATCGCTGCGGCTGCGCACGTCGGCGTCGCTGCCGATGTCGCGCTCGCCGCGCTCGCGGAATTCAAGGGCGTCAAGCGCCGGCTCGAGCTGCGGGGCACGTTCGGCGGCATCGTCCTGTACGAAGACTTCGCCCACCATCCGACGGCGATCACGATGACGCTCGCGGCCTTACGCAGCTTCGCGCCATCGCAGCGCATCGTCGCCGTCATGGAGCCGCGGTCGAACACGATGCGCATGGGCGTGCACCGCGACACGCTCGCGCCGTCATTGGCGGGGGCGGACCGCGTCTTCGTGCTCGCCGCGGCCGATCTCGGCTGGGATCCCGGCGCCGCGCTTGCTTCGCTCGGCGAGCGGCTCGTCGTGACCACGGATGTGCAAGCGCTGCTCGCATGCCTGCTCGCGGAGCTCGAGGCGGGCGACCACGTCGTGCTCATGTCCAACGGCAGCTTCCAAGGGCTGCCGGAGCTGCTCGCGCGCGCGCTCGCGAGTCGCGCGCCGCGACCTTGAGCGCCGGCAGCGGCCATGAGCGAGCCGCACGAGCTGCCGCTGTTCCCGCTAGGGACCGTGCTGTTGCCCGGAGGGCCGCTTGCGCTGCGCGTGTTCGAGCCGCGCTATCTCGACATGGTCGCGCGATGCCTGCGCGGTGAAAACCGGTTCGGTGTGGTGGCGATCCGCGAAGGCGCCGAAGTCGGTGCTGCGACGCCGTACGAGGTCGGCACGAGCGCGGAGATCGTCGACTGGCAGCGCGAGCAGAACGGCCTGCTCATGATCGTGGCACACGGCCGCGACGGGTTTCGCGCGCTGCAGACGCGCCGCCAGGACGACGGCCTCTACGTCGGCAGCGTGGAGTGGCTCGAGCCGTTGCCGCCCGCCGAGCTGCCGAGCGTTCACGCGCCGCTCGCCGCGCTACTGCGCCGGCTCGTGGAGGAGTTGCCGCTCTACCGTGCGCTGCATCCTAAGTTCGACGATGGCGTCTGGGTCGGCAACCGCCTCATCGAGCTGCTGCCGCTCGCGCTGCCGCGCAAGCAGGCGCTGCTCGAGCTGCGCGACGCAGCCGAGCGCCTCGAGCAGCTCGCCGCGGCACTCGCCCTCCTCAAGTAACCTCGTGACGCCGCGGTGCACGTCGCACCCGTGATACGCTGGCGCCCGCGATCCTGGCATGGGCGGCATACCGCCGGCGTAACGACGTGAAGAAATACATGTGTCTCATCTGCGGGTTCATCTACGACGAAGCCCAAGGCCGGCCCGACGAGGGCATTCCGCCGGGGACGAAGTGGGCCGACATTCCGCTGTCATGGCGCTGCCCCGACTGCGGCTCGGGCAAAGAAGATTTCGAAATGATCGAGGTTTGAGGTGCCGGTGTTACGGTTTCGGTTTGAACAGGTGCCGGGTTTACGGTTTCGGTTCGCGGGATAGCGTCAAGGTGTATCGGGGCAGTTCGGCGCGAACCGAAACCGTAAACCCGGCACCGCTCAGAGGCGGGGGCTAGTGGATGCGTTGGACGGGGTGGCCGCGCGCTTCCAGGAGGTCGATAACGCTACCGTCGCCGACGAGGTGCAGCGCACCGACGACCACGAGATAACGCGTGCGGTCGTCGAGCATGTCTTCGAGCGAGCCGACCCATTTCTCGTTGCGCTCCGTAACCAACGTGTCGTAGAGGCCCGGGAACTCTTCGAAGGACGCGAGCAGCTCGCCGCTCAACGTCTCGAGCTCGCCCGCGCGCCAAGCGTCGGACATGGCGTTCATCGTCGTTTCGGCGTCTTCGAGCTCCGTCAGGGTCTGCGCGAGAAATTCGCGTTGGAGCTCGGGCGTCATCGCATCGAAGATGCCGATCTGAAACTCGAGCGTCTCTAACCCAAGGACTTCCTTGCCATCGGCGCGCGTCAAGCCGAGCACGTATTGCTCGATGCCGCGCTCGGCCTCGAAGCCGACCTTGCGCATTCCGACCTCGAGCATGCTGATCGCGAGAAACCAAGGCTCGAAGCGCGTGAGCAGCTCGAGATCGATGCCTGCCTCTGCGGCGCCTTGCTCGAGGACTCCGTAGAGCTCGGCGTCGACGACGTCGGCGAGCTCCGTGCCCTGCGGCAGCAGCGCCTTCTCGAGGATCAAGCGTTGCTGCGCCGCGAGATCGCCGTCGTCGAGATCGACTTCCATGACGACGGTCTCGGCGCGGTCGACGAGCCTGTCGACCGCGGCAGGTAGCGGGTAGTCGCGCGCGCGCAGCAAGTGCATCGAGCCGAGCAGCACGATCTCACCGCCGTCGCTTCCCGCGATGCGCCAGGCCGCGGGGTCGGCGTTCGCCGAGCCCGCGACGAGCGTGGCGGCGGCCAGCAGCGCCAAGAGCCGGCGCTTGGCCTCGGCCCTCATGCGCGCGGTGCCCCGGGTACCCACGCGACCTCGGTCTCGATGCGGCCGTCGGCGAAGAGCTCGAGCCAGCGCATCCCGGGGGGGCGGTCGTCGAGCGCGAAGAATTCGTTGCCCGGCAAGAACTGCGCGCACGTCGACGGCGTGCTCAAGAAGCGCACGTCGTTGCGCGTGCGGTCGGCGGCTTGGTGCACGTGACCGCAGATCACGGCGCGGACGTTGCGATGGCGGTCGATGATCTGCCAGAAGTCCGAGGAGTCGCGCAGCGCGACGCCGTCGAGCCACGCGCTGCCCATGGGCAGCGGATGGTGGTGCATCGCCACGAGGATGTGCTGGCCCAAGTGTGCCGCGAGCGCCTGCCTAAGCCCTTGTAAACGGGCCGGGCCCAAGCCGCCGGCGTCCTCGCCCGCGAGGAAGGTGCTGAGCAGCACCACGGACCAGGAGTCCCGCCGCAGCTCGCCACCGAGCTGGAAGTCGCCGCTCATCAAGATCTCGCCCATGAGCTTCGGGTCGTCGTGGTTGCCGGGAATCGCGTAGACGGGCACGCCGAGCGGCTCGAGCGCCGCGCGGAACCGCTCGTAACCCGCGCGACTCTCGTCCTGCACGATGTCGCCCGTGGCGAGGATCGCGTCGACGGGCCAGCGGCGGTCGCGCTTCGCGTGCTCGAGGACGGAGAGGAATGTGGCATAGGTCGTGACGCCGCGCATGCGGCTGTCAGCGGCGGCATGCAAGTGCGTGTCGCTGATTTGCAGGAGGGTGAGGACGGGGTCCTTACGGCTCATTCCGTGGCCTGCGTCTTCGATCGATTCGACAACGTCGATCATACGCAAATAACGGTCTTGTACGCGCGCACTGCCTCACAGATCGCCACGTGGTCGTCGGTTGCACCACCTGTCCCCGCTGGGCGACAATTCGTGTTCGCCGTCACTTCCACGCCCAACCGCCGGGCCGGCACGACCGGTTCAGGCCGAAAATTCCAAAAATTACACCAACAATGGCAGCCCGCAGAGATAACGCTTCAGCCGCGGTGAGGCCCTCGCGCCGCCGCCTCGCCAATGCCGTGCGCATGTTGTCGATGGATGCCGTCGAGGCTGCGCGGTCGGGCCATCCCGGCATGCCGATGGGCATGGCCGACATCGCAGAGGTGCTCTGGAACGACTACTTGAGGTTCAATCCGGCGAATGGCCACTGGTACGACCGCGATCGCTTCGTGCTGTCGAACGGTCACGGCTCGATGCTCCTGTATTCCGTCGCGTATCTCACGGGTTACGCCATCGGGCTCGACGAGCTCAAGCGTTTCCGCCAGCTCGGCTCACGCGTCGCGGGTCATCCCGAGCGCGAGCTGGCAATCGGCGTCGAGACGACCACGGGCCCGCTGGGCCAGGGCATGGCCAATGCCGTCGGCATGGCGCTCGCCGAGAAGCACCTCGCGGCCGAGTTCAACCGCCCGGGTTTCGGCGTCGTCGATCACTACACCTACGTCTTCCTCGGCGACGGCTGCATGATGGAAGGCATCTCCCACGAGGCGTGTTCGTTCGCCGGCACGCAGAAGCTCGGCAAGCTCATCGCGTTTTACGACGACAACGGCATCTCGATCGACGGCGAGACGCGCGGCTGGTTCACGGACGACACGCCGAAGCGGTTCGATGCGTACGGCTGGCACGTCGTGCCGAACGTCGACGGCCACGATCCTAAGGCCGTCGCACGCGCCATCGATGCGGCGCGAGCGGAGCGCGAGCGGCCGTCGCTCATTTGCTGCAAGACGATCATCGGCTACGGCGCACCGAACGCGCAGGGCACGTCGGCCACGCACGGCGCGGCGCTCGGGCCGGCCGAAGCCGCGGCCACGCGCAAGAACCTGGACTGGGAGGAGCCGCCGTTCGTCGTCCCCGCCGACGTCAAGGCCGCGTGGGACGCGCGCGAGCGAGGTGCGCGGCTCGAGGCCGACTGGCAGGCGTGCTTCGCGGCGTACGGGCGCGAGCATCCCGAGCTTGCAGCGGAGCTCGCGCGGCGCATGCGCGGCGAGCTGCCTGCAACGTGGAGTGCGCATGCGGCCAAAGCCATCGACGCGATTGCCGCTGCCGGCAAGACACTAGCGACGCGTAAAGCCTCGCAGAACGCGCTCGAAGCGTTCGCGCCGGTGGTCCCCGAGCTCATCGGCGGCTCGGCGGATCTCACGGGCTCGAACAACACGCTGCACAAATTCTCGAAGCCGATCACGCCGAGCGATGCGAGCGGCAACTATCTCTACTACGGCGTGCGCGAGTTCGGCATGGCCGCCATCATGAACGGCTTCGCCGCGCACGGCGGGCTCGTGCCCTACGGCGGCACGTTCCTCGTGTTCTCGGACTACGCGCGCAACGCGTTGCGCGTCGCGGCCCTCAGCGGCTTGCAGAGCATCTTCGTGCTGACGCACGACTCGATCGGTTTGGGCGAGGACGGCCCCACGCACCAGCCCATCGAGCACCTCGCGAGCCTGCGCGTCATGCCGAACCTCGACGTCTGGCGTCCCTGCGACGCCGTCGAGACCGCGGTCGCCTGGCGCGCGGCCATCGAGCGGCGCACGGGGCCGACGTGCCTCGTGCTGACTCGCCAAGACGTGCCGCACGTGGCACGCACGCCCGAGCAGGTCGCGGCCAGCGCGCGCGGCGGCTACATCGTGTTCAGCAGCGCTGCGGCACCCGTCATCACGCTCATCAGCACGGGCTCCGAGGTGCAGTTGGCGCTCGGCGCCGCGCGCGAGCTCGACCAGGCCGGCTGCCCCACGCGCGTCGTCTCGATGCCGTGCACGGAAGTCTTCGACCGTCAGCCCGCCGAGTACCGCGATCACGTGCTGCCGCCGGGCGGCGCGCGGCTCGTCGTCGAAGCGGGCGCCACGGATGGTTGGTGGCGTTACGCGGGCGGCCGCGGTGCCGTGCTCGGCCTCGACCGGTTCGGCCACTCGGCGCCGGCGAAGGCCCTGTTCGAGCATTTCGGTTTCACGGTCGCCGCGGTCGTCGCGGCGGCGCGGCAGCTCAAATAGCAATCGTCGTTTTTTCGTTCTGCTTGGCCTATGGGAGGCGTCATGCCCGTCAAAGTAGCAATCAACGGTTATGGCCGAATCGGCCGCAACATCCTGCGCGCGCTCTACGAGAGCAAGCGCACCGGCGAGATTCAAATCGTCGCCGTCAACGATCTCGGCGACGCCAAGACCAACGCGCATCTCACGCGCTATGACACGGCTCACGGGCCGTTCCCGGTCAAAGTCGGCGTCGACGGCGACCATCTCGTCGTCGGCGGCGACCGCATCAAGGTGTGTGCCGAGCGCGATCCGTCGAAGCTGCCGTGGGGAGCGCTCGGCGTCGACATTGTTCTCGAGTGCACGGGCCTCTTCACGACCAAAGAGAAGGCCGGCATGCACATGAAGGCCGGGGCGAGGAAGGTCATCATCTCGGCGCCCGGCGGCAAGGACGTGGACGCGACGATCGTCTACGGCGTGAATCACAAGACACTCAAGGCGGGCCACACCGTGATCTCCAACGCCTCGTGCACGACGAACTGCTTGGCGCCCCTCGCCAAGGTGGTGCACGACACCGTGGGCCTGGTCCGCGGCATCATGACGACGGTGCACGCGTACACGAACGACCAGGTGCTCACCGACGTCTATCACAGCGACCTGCGCCGCGCGCGCTCGGCCACACACAACATGATCCCGACGAAGACCGGCGCGGCCGCGGCCGTGGGCCTCGTGCTGCCCGAGCTCGACGGCAAGCTCGACGGCTTCGCCGTGCGCGTGCCGACGATCAACGTCTCGCTCGTGGACCTCACGTTCGAAGCGGCGCGCGCGACGTCGGCCAAGGAAATCGACGAGGCTGTCAAGAAGGCGAGCTCGGAAGCGCTCAAGGGCGTGCTCGAGTTCGTCGACGAGCCGCTCGTGTCGAGCGATTTCAACCACAACCCGGCCTCGTCGCTCTACGACTCGAGCCTGACGAAGGTCATCGAGGGCAAGCTCGTCAAGGTCTGCGCCTGGTACGACAACGAGTGGGGTTTCTCGAACCGCATGCTCGATACGACGCTGGCGTTCGCCGCCGCGAAGTAGAGGCGCGATGGCGCTGCGCGTCAAACGCATGACGGATCAGGTACTCGCGCTTAAGCGGGTGCTCATCCGTGAGGACTTGAACGTTCCCGTCAAGGACGGCAGGGTCACGAGCACGGCGCGCATCGAGGCGGCTCTGCCGACGCTGCGCGCCGCGCTCGGCGCCAAGGCGCGCGTCCTCGTGATGTCGCATCTCGGGCGCCCGAAGGAAGGCAAGCGGGACCCCGCCGCGTCGCTTGCGCCAGTGGCCGCGAAGCTCGGCGAGCTGCTCGGCCGCAAGGTGCCGCTCGCGACCGATTGGCTCGGCGGCGTCGAGGTCGAGCCCGGCGAGCTCGTGCTCTGCGAGAACGTGCGTTTCAACGTCGGCGAGGAAGCCGACGACGACGCGCTCAGCAAACGCATGGCGGCACTCTGCGACGTGTTCGTCATGGACGCGTTCGGCACGGCGCACCGGGCGCAGGCGAGCACGAACGGCGTCGCGCGCCACGCGCCCATCGCGTGCGCAGGCCCGCTGCTCGTCGCCGAGCTCGAGGCATTGGGGCGGGTACTCGAGAGCCCGAAACGGCCGTTGACGGCCATCATCGGCGGCTCGAAGGTCTCCACGAAGATCGAAGTCCTGCAGTCGCTGTCGACGAAGGTCGACGAGCTCATCTTGGGCGGCGGCATCGCCAACACGATCCTCGCCGCCTCGGGCGTCGCCGTGGGCAAGTCGCTGCACGAGAAAGACATGCTCGACTTCGCGGCCAAATTGCTGCGTGGCGAGTTCGGCAAAGCCAAGATTCCGCTGCCCACCGACGTCGTCGTGGCGACGAGCCTCGATGCCGGCGTCGAGGGGCGCGTCAAGAACGTGCGCGAGGTCGCGGCCGACGAGATGATTCTCGACATCGGCCCTGCGACGGCGGCGCTGTATGCGCAGCGCCTCGAGAGCGCCGGCACGATCGTCTGGAACGGTCCGCTCGGCGTGTTCGAGAACGCCGAGTTCGCGGCCGGCACGCGCCGCGTGGCCGAGGCCGTCGCGGCAAGCTCTGCGTTCTCGATCGCGGGCGGCGGCGATACCCTCGCGGCCATCGAGCAATTCGGTATCGGCGACGAGATTTCGTACATCTCGACGGGCGGCGGTGCGTTCCTCGAGTTCCTCGAGGGCAAGACGCTGCCGGCCGTCGCCACGTTGGAGCAGCGCGCCGGAGGTTGACGCGTGCCGCCCGACTCATCGGCCGAGCGAGCCCTTCTCGAACGAGCGTTCGCCGCGGCGTCGCAGGCCGCGGCGCCCGCGCTCTGCTTGCCGC
>DATFFV010000041.1:0-10531 GCA_035249885.1 Gammaproteobacteria bacterium
AGAATCGCTCCGCGAACGCACCCTGGTACTCGACGTAGTAGCCGTCCTGATCGCGCTCGAGGGCCGCGTCACCGTCCACTGCTTCGCTCTGGAGATCGGCGCCGTAGACGAGCGTCAACGAGCCCGACGGTCGATAGGCGCCCGTGTACTCGAAGCGACCGATGTCGCCGTCGGTCACGAACATGCTCATACCCGCCGAGATATTGTCGCGCGCGATGTCGATGCGGCTCGCGCCGAACGAATGTGTGAAAGCGCCGCTCTCGAGGTCGGCCGACACCTTGTACGTGGTCTGGTCGGTCGTCACGCCGCAGTCGTGCACGGTCGCGAAGGTCACGGGGTGGGGGCAGCTGTCGAAGAGCGCCGAGGCGTCGACGTCGCGTGCAACGAGCTGCAAGCGCAGGTTCTCGGCCGCGTTCCAGCCGAGCTTGGCGTGCAGCGTCGTGTTGTCGGCGCCGTCGTTGTCGCGCAGCATCGTGTCGGCCGTCTGGGCGTTGAAGCCGTCGGTTTCGAAGTCCGTCACGGACACGAAGTAATCGCCGCGGTCGCCGCTCCCCGAGAGGCCGGCGTCGAGCTTGCGCGTGTCGTGCGCCCCGTATTCGATGCCGACGCGCCCGCCGATCGGCCCCTCGCCGCGCGCCGTGAGCACGTTGACGACGCCGCCGGCGTCGGCGCCGTAAATGAAACCCTGCGGGCCGCGCAGCACTTCGACGCGTCTGAGATCGCTCGTCGTGAGCAAGCTGTCGAAGCTCGGCCCGACCTGCGGGGCGCTCGGATCGAGCGCCTTGACGCCGTCGATCATGAGCAGCGTGCGGAACCCAGCCTCGCCGCGGATGCGCAGCGTCGTTGATTTTCCGGGCCCGCCCGAGTTGCTGACGCCGATGCCGGGCTGTGTGCGCAGCGTGTCGGCGAGGTCGTTGTAGCCGCGGAGCTCGATGCTGGGGCCGTCGATGACCGATACGGCCGTGGCGAGCTGACGCCGCGGCGTCGCGACGATGCTCGAGGTGACGATGATCTCTTCGGTCGGTTCGGCGCCGGCGCCTTGCGCGCCGGCGCTGGCGGGGAGCCAGGCCGAGCCCGTCAGGGTCGCCGCGGCGAGCGTGCGCCAGGTCCGTTGGAACGCCATGACTGCCTCGTGAGGTTGCTTCGAGCGCGTGCCCAAACGGGGCCGGGCGCTTCGCATCGTACGCGGCAGTCGACGAGTGTTTCCACTTACCGTGTGTCGAGGCAGGCGCCGCACGTGTTCGAGTACAATCCGCCGGCCTGCGGCGGCGTGAGGATTTCGGCGTGAAGATCGCGGTGTTGTTTGGCGGCGACAGCATGGAGCGCGACGTCTCGATCGCCAGTGCCGCGCAGGTCGTCGGCGCGCTGCGCAGCCGCGGCCACGAGGTCATCGCCTACGACTCGGGCCGCGGCCGGCTCACCGGGCCCGACGAGCAGCGCCTGTTCGCGAGCAAGATCGACCGCGAGCCGCCCGACAAGAGCGCTGTCGCGGGGTTGCCGACCGTCGTCTCCGCGCCCGATCTCGCCGACGTCGACGTCGTCTTCATCGCGATGCACGGCGGCAGCGGCGAGGACGGCACGGTCCAGGCACTGCTCGATCTCGCCGGCATTCCCTACACGGGCAGCGGCAAGCTCGGCAGCGCCGTCGGGTGGGACAAGGACGTCGCGAAGCGGTTGTTCCTCGCGGCCGGTGTGCCGACGCCCGACTGGCTCATGGCCCCTGCGGCGCCCGACCTCGTGGCGTCGCGCATCGGTTACCCGCTCATCGTGAAGCCGAACGGGCAGGGCTCGACGGTCGGGCTCACGCTCGTCGAGAAACCCGCCGAGCTCGAGGCGGCCGTCGAGCTCGCGCGCACTTTCGACTCCGAGGTCATGATCGAGCGCTACATCGAGGGGCGCGAGCTCACCGTCGGCATCCTCGACGACCAGGCGCTCGCGGTCGGCGAGATCATTTCCAAGACCGGGCCGATCTTCGACTACGCCGCGAAGTATCAGGCTGGCGGCGCCGAGGAAATTTTCCCAGCCAAGATCACGCCCGAGCAAACGGCCCTTGCCCAAGACCTCGCGCTGCGCGTGCACCGCGCACTCAAGCTCGACGTCTACAGCCGCGTCGACTTCCGCATGGACGACGACGGCGGCATCTGGTGCCTCGAGGTCAACACGCTGCCGGGGCTCACGGCGGCGAGCCTATTGCCGCGCGCGGCCGCGGCCGCCGGCATCAGCTTCCCCGAGCTCTGCGAGCGCATCTGCCGCAGCGCCCTAAGAGGCGCTCCTCCCAAAAAGTAGGCGCGCGTCACGGTTCTGTTTCAGCCGGCGGTCGTGTGTGACCACGGTCACATCGGCACGGCCGCAACGGCCGTACCTTACTTAACCTAAGTCCTGCTCGCGTTGGGCCGACTGTCCTGCGCACGGGTGATCCCGGCCGGCGGGCGCGCGTACCCATGGCGGCGCGGCGGGAAACGAGGGGTGCGACATTGGAGGTAACAGAGCTACCGGGCTACGAGCACGGGCAGCCGATCCACGACAGTAGCGCGTCGGCGGTCTATCGTGCGCGACGCTCGAGCGATGGCGTGCCCGTCGTCGTGAAACGTTCGCAAGGCCACTCGGTGCCGGCGCGCCAACTCACGCGCTATCGCAACGAATACGACTTGCTGCGTTTGCTCGACTGTCCCGGCGTTGTCAAAGCCTACGATCTCGTGCGGCACGACGGCCAAATCGCGATCGTGCTCGAGGACCTGCCCGGTATTTCGCTGCGCCGGTGGATCGAGTCGTCGGCCGACGCGCCCCTGCTCGAGCGGCTCGCCATCGCGATCAAGCTCGCCGACACGGTTGCGGCCGTGCACACGGCCGACGTCATTCACAAGGACATCAGCAGCCACAACGTCGTCTACGATCCCGCGACGCGGCGCTGCACGCTCATCGACTTCGGCATCGCGACGCGCCTGCGCAGCGAGGAGAGCAAGTTCCTGCCCCCCTCCGCGCTCGAAGGGACGCTCGCGTACATCGCGCCCGAGCAGACGGGCCGCATGAACCGCAGCCTCGACTACCGCGCGGATCTCTACTCGATCGGCGTGACGCTCTACGAGCTCTTCACGGGCAGCCTGCCGCACGTGAGCGGCGACCGGCTCGAGATGGTCCACTTCCACATCGCCGGCAAGCCCGTGCCGCCGTGCGAGCGCGACGCGCGCGTGCCCGAAGCCCTGTCCGACATCGTGCTCAAGCTCATGCAGAAGGCGCCCGAGGACCGCTACCAAAGCGCGAGCGGTCTCGCGGCCGATCTGCGCCGCTGTCAGGCGCAGCTCGAGAGCGACGGGGAGATCACGCGGTTCGCGCTCGGCAGCGCGGATGCCATCGACCGGTTCGAGCCGCCGCAGAAGCTCTACGGCCGCAAGGCCGAGACGGAGACGTTGCTCGCGACCTTCGAGCGCGTGGCCCGCGGCGGCGTCGAGACGATCACCGTGGCGGGCCAGCCTGGCATCGGCAAGACCTCGCTCGTGCAGGAGATCTACCAGCCGATCACGCGCCGGCGCGGCTACTTCGCGGCCGGCAAATTCGACCTGCTGCAGCAGAACGTGCCGTTCAGCGCGCTCGTCACGGCGCTGCAGGACTTGGTCGGTCAGCTGCTCACCGAAAACGAAGAGGAAATCGCGGCGTGGCGGAAGACGATCCAGACCGCGCTCCATCCCAACGGTCAGCTCATCGTCGACGTCGTCCCGGCCCTCGAGCTCATCATCGGGCCGCAGCCTCGCGTGCCGGAGCTCGAAGCGCTCGAAGCCCAGAACCGTTTCAACCTCGCGTTCCAGAACTTCGTGCAGGTGTTCTGCAAGAAGTCTCACCCGCTCGTGCTGTTCCTCGACGACATGCAGTGGGCCGATCCGGCGAGCCTGAACCTCATGACGCTGATCGTCTCGGCACGCGCGACCGAATCGCTGCTGCTGGTGCTGACGTATCGCGACACCGAGGTCTCGGCAAACCATCCGTTTCTGCTCGCCGTGAAGGAACAGGCGAAGCAGGGCGTGCCCGTGCAATCGATCGATCTGCAGCCGCTCGGCGTGCAAGAGGTCGCCGAGTTCGTCGCCGACACGTTGCACCAAGACGCCGCGACCGCGATGCCGCTCGCCGAGATCATCCAGCAGAAGACCGGCGGCAATCCGTTCTTCATGCGGCAGTTCCTCCAAGCCCTGCACGGGGCGCAGCTGATCTCTTTCGATACCGAGACGAGAGCGTTCCGTTACGACGTCGAGGCCGTCAAGAACGCCGCGATCACGGAGAATGTCGCAGAGCTGCTCGCGACGAAACTGCAGCGCCTTCCCGAGCGTACGCGCGCAACGTTGCGCGTCGCGGCCGTGGTCGGCGCGCGATTCGACCTGCGGCTGCTCGCGAATGTGCGCCGGCAGTCGCCGGCCGATACCGACGAGGACTTGCGGCCCGCGGTCGAGGCCGGGCTCGTCGCGCCGCTCACGAGCCTCGAAAGCCTCGACGCCGACGCGATGCAGTCGCCGCTCATCTACGGGCGGTTCGCGTTCCGTCACGATCGCGTGCAACAGGCAGCGTATGCGACCGTTCCGGAAAGCGAGCGGCCCAGCCTGCATCTCGCGATCGGCCGAGCCTGGCTCGCGATGACGCCCGCAGCCGAGCTCGAGAGCCGGCTATTCGACATCATCGGGCACTTGAACGACGGGCGCGCGCTCATCGCCGACGAGACCGAGCGCTCGAAGCTCGCCGAGCTCAACCGGCGCGCGGGAACGAAAGCTCGCGACTCCACGGCCTACGCGCTCGCTGTCCGCAGCTTCGAGATCGCGATCGAGCTCGAAAGCGAGCCGGCCTGGAAGGAACGCTACGCCGTGCACTTCGACGTGCATCGGCGCCTCGCGGAGGCGCTCTCGCTGACGGCCGACGCTGCCGGCGCACTCGAGGTCATCGAGCGGGCGCTCGAGCACGCTGCGTCGGCGACCGACCGGACCAATCTCTCTGCGATCAAGACCAACGTGCTGCTCGGCATGGGCCGAATACCCGAGGCGCTTGCGTGCGGCCGCGCCGCCGCGCGGGAGCTCGGCATCGACCTGCCCGAGCAGCCGGAGCAAGTCCGTGCGCTGCTGCAGCGCGAAATTCAGTTCATCCGCGAGCGCGCCACGGCCGTCGGCATCGAGAACTTGCTCGACCTGCCGGTCATGGACGATCCCGCCACGAACGCGTTGATGACACTCATCGCCCACTGCCTGCCGGCCGCGTTTCAGAGCGACCAGGAATCGTACGCGTTGCTCTGCTGCACGATGGTCCGGCTGTCGCTCGAGCACGGTAACTGCGCTCTCTCGGCGCGCGCCTACGGCTCGTTCGCGGCACTCCTCTCGAGCGCGCTGCGCGAGTACGAGGACGCCTACCGGTTCGCGAAGCTCGGCGTCGACCTCGCGCACAAGCTCGACGAGACGCCCGTGCTCGCGGGCGTGTACTTCCTGCTCGCGATGTTCGCGTCGCATTGGATCAAGCCCATCGACGAGAGCGCCGACCTTTACCAGCGGGCGGTCCGCTTCGGCCTCCAGAGCGGCGATCACGTTCATACCGGCTACAGCGTCGCGCGGCGGTTCTCGCATTTGCAGGTGCGCGGTATGCCGCTCGCCGAGTTGCGCGAGGAAGCGAACGCCGCGTTCGAGACGCTGCACCGCATCAGCGACGCGGCGAATCCCGAGTTCTTGAAGCCCCGCGTCGAGCTCATGAACTGGCTCGTCGGGGAGCGCCGCCACGGCAACACGCTGGGTCATGGCGACGTCAGCGAGGACGCGTGGACCGAGACGATTCAGGCGCGCGGCAACCGCTCGTTCGAGGCCGACTGGTTCATGATCCTCACGATCCAGCGCTACTACGCCGAGGATTTCGTCGCGGCGCACGAGTTCGCCAAGATCGCCGCGAGCCTGCAGCCGTTCTGCGCCGGTTTCGCGACGCGCTCCGAGCATGCGTTGTTTTTCGCGCTCGCGACGGCCGCCGTGTACAGCCAAGCCATGCCCGAGGAACGCAGCCAGCTTGGCGAGGCGCTCGCGACGGTTCGTGAGTCCATGCGGCGCTGGGTAGCGCTCTGTCCCGAGAATCACCGGCACAGTCAGTTGCTCGTCGAGGCCGAATGCGCGAGGTTGCGCGGCGCCCGCATCGAGGCCGCCGATCTCTACGATCGGGCGCTCGCGGCGGCGCGCGAGCAGAGATACGTCAACATCGAGGCGTTGGCTGCCGAGCTCGCGGCGCGTTTCTGGTTCGCGGACGGCAAGCCCGACTTCGGCCGCATCTACCTCGAGAAAGCTTTGCACGCGTACGAGGCCTGGGGTGCGACCGGCAAGGTCGCCGATCTCATGACCAAGCACGGGCTCAACCGGGCGCGCAGCGCCACGGTGTCGGTGACGTCGAGCTCCACGACGATCGGGCCGGCCGTCGAGCGCGCCGATTCGTTGGACCTGTCGGCGCTGCTCAAGGCGAGCCAGGCGATCGCCGGCGAGCTCGTGCTCGAGCGGTTGTTGCTCAAGCTCATGGACATCATCCGCGAGAACGCGGGCGCCGAGTCCGTCGTGCTGGTCCTCGAGTCGGACGGCGAGTTCCTCGTGCAGGGCGTCAAGACGCCCACGGGCGCTGCCCGCGTGCTCACGGCCGAGCCGCTGCGCCAGTCGGTCGCCTGCTCGAACGGCATCGTCAACTACGTGCTGCGCACCTCGGAGCTCGTGGTGCTCGATGACGCGCAGCAAGGCAAGTTCCGCAACGACGTGTACGTGCGTAACCGGCACCCGAAGTCGGTGCTCTGCATGCCCGTGACGTACCAGGGCAAGCTCATCGGCGCCGTCTATCTCGAGAACAATCAGGTCTCGAGCGCGTTCACGCCGGACCGCCTCGAGGCCCTGAACATCCTCATGTCGCAGGTCGCGGTGTCGATCGAGAACGCGACGCTCTACAGCCGCCAAGAGCAGCAGAGCAAGGCCATCGAAGCCGCGAACGTGACGCTGACCAACGAGATCGCGGAGCGCAAACGCGCCGAGCGCGAGCTCAGCCGCTACAAGGATCACCTCGAGGACCTCGTCAAGGAGCGCACGCGCGATCTCGAGACGGCGCAGGGGCGGCTCGTCGACATGTCGCGGCGTGCCGGCATGGCCGAAATTGCTTCGGGCGTGCTGCACAACGTCGGCAACGTCATGAACAGCGTCAACGTGGGTGCGAGCGTGGCGCGCGAGGGCGTCACGGCGCTGCCCGTCGAAGGGCTCACGCGTGCCGTGGCGTTGCTCGACGAGAACGCGGCGCGGCTCGGCGATTACCTCACGAACGACGCCGTCGGCCGCAGGCTCCCCGACTATCTGCGCAAGCTCGGCGGCACGCTCGCGGAAGAGAAACGAGGGATTCTCGCGAACATCGATCGGCTCTCCGAGCACCTCGAGCACATGAAGAAGATCATCGCCGCGCAGCAATCGTACGCCAAGAGTACCGGCGTCACCGAGGTCTGCAGGCTCGACGAGATCGCCGAGTCAGCGCTCGCGATCAACCAGGGCGCGCTGCGCGGCAGCAACATCGAGGTCGTGAGGAGCTACGAGAAGCTGCCGCCGGCGTTCGTCGATCGGCACCAGGTCATGCAGATCCTCGTGAACCTGATCACCAACGCGAAGCATGCGCTCGAGGACGTCACGCGGCCCGATCGCCGGTTGTCCGTGTCGATCGGGAAGATCGACGGCGGCGTGCGCGTCGAAGTGCACGACAACGGCGTAGGCATAGCGCCCGAGCATCTACCGAAGATCTTCACGCACGGCTTTACGACCAAGAAGACCGGGCACGGCTTCGGCCTGCACAACAGCGCCAACGCTGCGCAGCAAATGGACGGCAGCCTCACGGCCCACAGCGACGGGCCGGGCAAGGGCGCGAGCTTCGTGCTGCGCATGCCCGTTCAGTATTACGAGGAACCGGCCGAGGGCGGCCTCATGGCCGCGGGGCGCGGCGCATGAGCGCGTCGCAGAAACTCAAGGCGCTCGTCGAGGCGAATCGGCGGATCCTCGTCGTCGACGACAATCGCGCGATTCACGAGGACTTTCGCAAGATCCTCGGGCCTGCGTCGAGCGCGCGCGACGAGCTCAATGCGCTCGACGCCGAGCTGTTCGGCACGGCGGCGGAGTCGGCCGACGAAAGCTTCGAGCTCGACTCGGCTTTCCAAGGCGAGGAGGCCATCGAAAAGGTCCGCGCGGCACGTGCGGCCGCCCGCGGCTACGCCTTGCTGTTCGTCGACGTCCGCATGCCGCCGGGGCTCGACGGCATCGAGACCACGGCGCGCCTGCTGCGAGAGGACCCCGACGTCGGCATCGTGATTTGCTCCGCGTATTCCGATCACAGTTGGCAGGAGATGACGGCGGCGTTCGGCAAGACGGACCGAGTGCTGATCCTCAAGAAGCCGTTCGACACGGTCGAAGTGCGGCAGCTCGCGCACGCGTTGCAGCGGCGCTGGGAGCTTACGCGCCTCGCTGCGATCAAGGTCCACGACATGGCCGCCTTGATCGATTCGCAGACGGCCGAGCTGCGCGCCGCGAACGACGCGCTCAAGAAGGAGGCGGCCTTGCGCGAGGAGGCGCTGAAAAGGCTCGGCGAGTCGCACGAGCAGATCCGGGCGCTCGCCTACCAGGACGGGCTCACGGGGCTACCCAACCGGCGCCTTTTCAACGAGCACCTCGAGAAGGTCCTGGCTCGCGCGCGCCGCAAGGGCACTGCGTTCGCCGTGCTGTTCATCGACATCGACAACTTCAAGCTCATCAACGACACGATCGGCCATCAGGCGGCCGACAAGGTGCTGCGCCAGCTCTCCGCGTCGCTGGGCGAGCTGATTCGCACCGACGACATGCTGGGTCTTTACCGCGACGACAACATCGACCCGGCCACGACGATCACGATGGAGGTGCTCACGGATTCGGTGCTGTCGCGGCTCGGCGGCGACGAGTTCATCGTGCTGTTGCCCGATACGCGCGACCGCTTCGCGGCCGGCACCGTCGCGCGGCGGATCCTGACCCATCTCGAACAGCCGATCCGTGCGGACAATCACGAGGTATTCGTGACGGCGAGCATCGGCATTGCAACCTTCCCCGAGGACGGAGTGTCAGCAGAGGTGCTCGTCCGCAACGCCGACACGGCCATGTACCACGCGAAGCAGCAGGGCAAGGCGGCGTTCCAATACTACTCGGCGGCCATGAATGCCGCGTCGGTCGAGCGGCTCACCCTCGAGACGGGCTTGCGGCGCGCGCTCGAGGACGGCAGCCTCGAGCTCCAGTACCAACCGCAAGTCGAGATGAAGGACGGCCGAATCATCGGCGCCGAAGCCCTGCTGCGGTGGCGCCACCCGGAGCGCGGCTACATCTCGCCGTCATCGTTCATTCCGATCGCCGAGGACTCGGGCCTGATCTTGCCGATCGGCGAGTGGGTTCTCGAGCGCGCGTGCGCGCAGGCCGTGGCGTGGCAGCGCGCGGGCTTCCAGATCCCCGTGGCCGTGAACGTCTCCGGCGTACAGTTCCAACGTCAGGACTTGGCCGCCGTCGTGCGCCGCAAGCTCGACGCTACGGGACTCGCGCCGTCGCTGTTGCACATCGAGATCACCGAGACCGTGATCGTATCGGCGCGCGAGCGAGCCGTGGCGGTGCTCGCGCAGTTGCGCGAGCTCGGCGTGCGCCTCGCGCTCGACGACTTCGGCACCGGCTACTCGTCGCTGAGCTATCTCAAGAACTTCCCGATCGACACGCTCAAGATCGACCGCTCATTCGTCAGTGAGATGCTCACGGACTCCACGACGGCATCGATCATCGAAGCCATCATCTCGATGACGCGCGTCCTGGGACTCAGCGTCATCGCCGAAGGCGTCGAGGATCAGGCGCAGTACAAGTTCCTGCAACAGATCGGCTGCGATGCCGTCCAGGGCTTCTACGTGAGCAAGGCCGTGCCCGCCGACGAGTTCGCCAAGCTGCTCGCCGAGCGGCGCAAAGCCGTCTCCCCCGGCGCTGCTGTGCGCGCGCGTTGAGGTGCCCGCATCTTCGTTCGCTTGGACCGAAACCGTAACACCGGCACCTCTTAGATCATCGCGAGCCGGGTCGCGCCGCGTGGCGGCGGGAACGAGCGCTCGAGCTCGGCTAGGTCCGCCGCTTCGAGACCGAGCGTCAGCGCAGCATGGTTGTCCTGCACGTGTTCCTCGCTTGCGGCTTTCGGGATCACGATGACGTCGCGCTGACGCAAAACCCAAGCGAGCGCCAAGCGCGCCGGCGTCACGCCGCGCCGCGCGGCGACTTTGCGCAGCACGGGATGCGTGCGCAGCCGCGTCGAATCGCTGCCAAGCGGCGAGTAGGCCATGACGGGCATGCCGCGCTCGCGGCACCACGGCAGCAAGTCCCACTCGATGCCGCGGTGCTCGAGGTTGTAGAGCACTTGATTCGTCGCGACGTCACCGCCGCCCGGCAGCGCCGCCGTTTCTTCGAGATCCGTTCGGTCGAAGTTGCTGACGCCGAAATGCCGGATCGAGCCGCGGTCGCGCAGCGCGGCGAAC
>DATFFV010000042.1:0-2152 GCA_035249885.1 Gammaproteobacteria bacterium
CTCGCGAGTGCCGCTTGGGTCGCGTGGCGGGCGTGGTTCTGAACGACGCCGCGCGTCGCCGTGGCTGACGATCCCGACGCGCGCCTCGCGGCCGAGCTCGGCGCGGCCGTCGCCGCACGCAAGGGTCGCGAGCTCGGCAGCGGCTATCAAGCGTCGGTGCATCTCTACGAGACGTCGGCCGGAGCCATTGTCGTCAAGACGCCGCACCACGGGCCGCTGAGGTCGCTTTGGCGATCCCTGTCGCGGCGCGAGGCTGCCGTCTACGCGCGCCTCGGGGGCATCGCCGGCATCCCGCGCTCGTTCGGGCTCGTGGGGGATGGCTTGGCGCTCGAGCACGTCGCGGGGCCGTCGTTACGCGAGCACGAGCGCCAGATTGCCGATCGCGACGCTTTTTTCGGGAAGCTGCTTGCAACGGTGCGTGCGATGCACGAAGCGGGCGTCGCGCACGGCGATCTCAAACGCAAGGACAACATCGTCGTGGGCGCCGGGGAGCGGCCCTATCTCATCGACTTCGGCATCGCCGTGCGGCGCAGCGCAACGAGCACGCTGTGGAACCGCCTCGTGTTCGCGCGGCTCGTGCAAATGGACTTGAACGCCTGGGTCAAGCTCAAGTATGGGCGGCGCATCGACCCTGCCGCGGAGCCCGGTGTGCTATCGGCCGAGGACGCGACGGTGTATCAGCCGTTGTGGCTCGAGCGCGCGGCCCGCGCCGTGCGCGTGCCGTGGCAGACGATCACGTTGCGGCGACCGCGACAGCGCTGGCGTGCGCGCCGCAAGTGAAGCGCGAGCGGCGCTACGCCGTCGTGCGCGGTTCCTTTTTCTCGGCGACCTTCTCGGGCTGATCGAGCAGCTGCACGATGGCCATCGGCGCCGAGTCGCCGGCGCGGAAGCCGATCTTCAAGATCCGCAGGTAGCCGCCCGGGCGCGCCTTGAAGCGCGGGCCGAGCTCGGTGAACAATCGGCCGACGGCCTTGTCGTCGCGCAGGCGATTGAATGCGAGCCGGCGGCGGCTCACGCCGTCCTCTTTCGCGAGCGTGATGAGCGGCTCCACGACGCGGCGCAATTCCTTGGCCTTCGGCAGCGTGGTCCGTAGCGTCTCGTGCACGATCAGCGACGCCGCGAGGTTGCGGTACATCGCACGCCGGTGCGGCGAGTTTCTGCCGAGCCTACGGCCCGAATTCTTGTGACGCATCGCAGCAACTCCGACTGATCAGAACGCCACCGACGAGGTCGGCGGCGCGGGCGGCTCTTCGGCGCGCATCCCCGGCGGCGGCCAGTTGTCGAGCCGCATGCCGAGCGCCAGGCCGTGCTGCTCGAGCACTTCCTTGATCTCGGTGAGCGACTTCTTGCCGAGGTTCGGCGTGCGTAAGAGCTCGACTTCCGTGCGCTGCACGAGGTCGCCGATGTAATTGATGTTCTCGGCCTTCAAGCAGTTGGCCGAGCGCACCGTGAGCTCGAGCTCGTCGACTGGGCGCAGCAGAATGGGATCGATCTGTGTCTCGGCGCGGCCGAAGCCGACCTCGTCCTCGCCCTGGAGATCGACGAACACGTCGAGCTGGCTCTTCAAGATCACGCCGGCGCGGCGAATGGCCTCTTCGGCGTCGATGGTGCCGTTCGTCTCGATGTCGACGATGAGCTTGTCGAGGTCGGTGCGTTGCTCGACGCGCGCGCGCTCAACCGTGTACGTGACGCGGCGGATCGGGCTGAACGAGGCATCGAGCTGGAGGCGGCCGATGGGGCGCGTCTGCTCCTCGAATGTCGCGATCGTCGTCGCCGGGCGATAGCCGCGGCCCCGCACGACCTTGAGGAATGCGCGGATCTCGCCCGACTTCGTGAGGTTGGCGATGACGAGATCGGGATTGACGATCTCGATGTCGTGATCGACGGCGATGTCGCCCGCACGCACGGGCCCCGGGCCCTTCTTGGAGAGCTGGAGCTCGGCCTCTTCGCGCGAGTGCATCTTGATGGCGATCGACTTCAAGTTGAGCAGGACGTCGACGACGTCCTCTTGGACGCCTTCGATGCTCGTGTACTCGTGCAGCACGCCCTCGATCTCGGCCTCGACGATCGCGGCGCCCGGCATCGACGAAAGCAGCACGCGGCGCAGCGCGTTGCCGAGCGTGTGCCCGAACCCGCGCTCGAACGGCTCCAC
>DATFFV010000043.1:0-6613 GCA_035249885.1 Gammaproteobacteria bacterium
CCTCATCGAAGCGCGGCCGGAGTTCTTCGACAAGGTCATCAAGTTCCTGATCATGGGCAACGTGCGTCGCGGCAACCTATACCCGCTCTCCGTCGGCGCCGAGCGCGGCTTGCAGGCGAAGTACTTGGCGCAGCTCGCGAAAGAGCTCGGCTCGGACACTGTCGCGCATGGCTGCACGGCGGCCGGCAACGACCAGGTGCGGTTCGAGATCGTGCTCAAGGCCGTCGCGCCCGAGCTGAACATCTTGGCGCCCGTGCGCGACCACGCGTGGCAACGGCCCGCGCAGGTCAAGTTCCTCGAGGACCGCAAGATGCCCGTGCCGGCGCGCGGCTCGGCCTACTCGACGAACCGCGGCCTCTGGGGCGTCACGATCGGCGGCACCGAGACGCTCGATTCGAAGGGCAGCATCCCCGAGTCGGCGTGGGTGTTGTCCGCCGGCGCCCTCGAGAAGCCGCAGCCGTTTAGCGAGATCGAGGTCGAGTTTGCGAGCGGCGTGCCGGTCGGCCTCGACGGCAAGCGCCTCGACGCCGTGGCGTTGATCGAGAAGCTCGAGGAGATCGGCGCGCGTTACGGCATCGGCCGCGGCATCCACTTGGGCGACACGATCATCGGCACGAAGGGCCGCGTGGCGTTCGAAGCGCCGGCCGCCGAGATCCTGATCAGCGCGCATCGCGAGCTCGAGAAGCTCACGCTCACGCTCACGCAAACGCAGGTCAAGGAGCCCGTGAGCCAGATCTACGGCCAATTCGTTCACGAGGGCAAGCAGCTCGACCCCGCGTGCCGCGACGTCGAGGCCCTGCTCTCGTCGTCGCAGGCGCGCGTCACGGGCAAGGTCCGCGTGCAGCTGCGGCCCGGCAGCCTGTTCGTGCTCGGCGTGACCTCGCCGCATTCGTTGATGGCCGTGAGCCGCGGCAAGTACGGCGAAGCCGCGGGCGAGTGGTCGCCGGCCGACGCCTACGGTTTCTCGAAGATCATGGCGTTGCCCGGGATGTTCCACACCCGGGCCGGAGGACAGTGAACATGCGCCCCGTGCTCGTAGACAAGATCGCCTCCGTCGCGATCGCCGCGGATCTCGGCCAGGAGATCCGCGTGAGCGCCGACATTCCGTGCGAGGAGGGCGTGCTCATCGCCGTCGAGGTGCTCAACAACAAGTCGCGCTACAGCACGCTCGAGCTCACGAGCGGCCGAATGGCCGAGGTCAAGAAAGGTGACGTCGTCGTCGGCGCGCTCGGCCACCGCAAAGCCCTGTTCGGCTATTCGGGCCACCTGCCGACGGAGCTCAAGCCGGGGGACATCGTGCAGCTCCTCAATCTCGGCGGGGTCATCGGCATCTGCGACTCGATCAATCCCTCGCACGGCGAGCCGTTCGACTGCCGCGTGCTCGGCTGCGTGCTCGATTTCCCGTTCTTGGGTCAGCGCGTCGGCGTGCCGGCGCGTGTGGCCGTCGAGCCGCTCAAGCTCGACGTGCCGCTCACGCTCGAAGGCATCCCCGTCGTCGCGATCGCGGGCACGTGCATGAACTCCGGCAAGACGGCCGCCGCCTGCGCGATCGTGAGCCGCTTCCGCCACAACGGCCTCGTCGTCGACGCGTTCAAGTCGACGGGCGTGGCGCTGCGGCGCGACATCCTCGCCATGGAAGACTCGGGCGCGCGCCACGTCGCCATGTTCTCGGACTTCGGCGTCGTCGCCACGACCTCGAAGAATGCGCCGGCGCTGACGCGCCATTTGCTCAACGAGCTCGGCGAGCAAAAGCCCGACGCGATCGTCTTCGAGCTCGGCGACGGCCTGCTCGGCGCCTACGGCGTCGAGGCGATCCTGCGCGACAAGGAAGTCGTCGCCAAGCTCTCGGCGATGGTGCTCTGCGCGAACGATCCCGTCGGCGCGTGGGGCGGGGCCAAGCTGCTGCGC
Organism: Gammaproteobacteria bacterium; assembly: GCA_035249885.1. Lineage (GTDB taxonomy): Bacteria > Pseudomonadota > Gammaproteobacteria > Steroidobacterales > Rariloculaceae > FEN-1219. The sequence goes on from DATFFV010000043.1 coordinate 1,909, forward strand.
GAGGAATTCGGCATCGAGCCCACGGTCATCTCGGGGCCCGCCACCGACAACCAGGTCGGCATCGACATCATCCGCGCGCGCTCGAACGTGGCGGCGCTGAACGCGATGACGAGCGCGTCCGACTTGGGCGACCTGCTCCAGACGAGCATCGGTCTCGGTCATCGTGTGACCAGGGCGGCCGTGTGAGCGCGAGGGAGCAGGTTCCGACGATCGTGCTCGGCGGCTCAGGCTACGTCGCAGGCGAATTTCTGCGCCTCATCGCAGGGCATCCCAACCTCGCGCTCGGCGGCATCGTCTCGACGAGCCAGGCGGGAGAGCCGGTCGCAAAGACCTTTCCGCACCTGACGCCGACGTTCCCGACCGAGCAGTTCGTGTCGCTCGACGCCGTCACGGCCAAGCTCAACACGGCGCCCAAGTGGCTCGTGCTCTCGGCGGCGCCGCACGGCGCCGCGGCGGGCATCATCGACAAGCTGTTGAGCGCCGGGGCGTCCGGCGGCGTCGAAGTCGTCGTCGTCGACGCCTCGGCCGATTTCCGCTTCGCCGACGCCGCGGACTACGCGGCCGTTTACGGCCACGAGCACGAGACGCCGGCCCGGCTCGCGGAGTTCACCTGCGCCGTGCCCGAGCACCTGAAGCGCATCGAGACGCCGCACGCGGCGCACCCCGGCTGCTTCGCGACGACGATGCTGTTGGCCGTAGTGCCGCTCGCGGCGCTCGACGTGGCCGACGAGTTTTTCGTGAGCGCGGTCACGGGCAGCACGGGCGCGGGTCGCACGCCGCGCGACACGACGCACCACCCGCTGCGCCAGAGCAACCTGTTCGCCTACCAGGCGCTCAAGCACCGCCACGACCCCGAGGTGCGCGCGCTCGTCAAGGCCGCCACGGGCCGCGACGTGGGCCTCAAGTTCGTGCCGCACTCGGGCCCGTTCGCGCGCGGCATTCACGCGACGATCTTCATGCACGCCAAGGAGCGCATGACGGGGGCGGAGGTCAACGAGGCGCTGCGCGAGTTCTACAAGGGCTCCAAGTTCGTGCGCGTCGACGCCGAGCCGCCGAAGGTCAAGGACGTCGCGGCGACGAACTACGCGGCGCTGCACGCGGTCGTCCAGGACGACACGATCGTCGTGTGCTCGGTCACGGACAACTTGCTCAAAGGCGCTGCGGGCGGCAGCCTGCAGTGGGCCAACAGGCTTCTAGGATTCCCGGAAGAAACCGGTTTAACTGCGGCTCCCGCAGGGTGGCTCTAGTGAATGCTGCAACGCACGAAATCGCCGCCGTAGGCGCGCACTTGAACGAGGTTTATCCCATGCTGCCGTTCACGCCCGTGCGCGGCGCAGGCGTGTACCTCGAGAACGCCGCCGGCCGCCGCGTGCTCGACTTCTACGGCGGCCACGCCGTGGCCGCGCTCGGCTACGGACACCGCGACTTGAGCGAGGCGCTCGCGCGTGCGAGCCGCGACCTCGTGTTCCAGACCAACGCGTTGCCGCTCGCGATTCGCGACCAAGCGGCCGAGGCGCTGGCTGCGTTCGGGCCGCCGGGGTTGGGACGCGTCTTCTTCGTCAACAGCGGCGCCGAGGCCAACGAGAATGCCCTGCGGCTTGCGTTCCGCGTCACGGGCCGCAGCAAGGTCGTGGCCATGGAGCACAGCTTCCACGGCCGGACCGCCGCCGCCGCGGCCGTGACTTGGGGCGCCGCGAAGACATGGTACGGGTTCCCGCGCGCGCCGTTCGACGTGACGTTCGTGCCGCGCAACGACGCGGCCGCGCTCGCGGCCGCCGTCGATGGCGACACGGCGGCCGTGATCATCGAGCCGGTCCAAGGGCTCGCGGGCGCGTTCGACTTCGCTCCCGACTTCCTGCACACGATTCGCGCCGCCTGCGACCGTCACGGCGCGCTGCTCGTGATCGACGAGGTGCAAACGGGCATGGGCCGGCTCGGCGCGCCGTTCGGGGCGCAGCTCTACGGCGTTCGGCCCGACCTGCTCACGGTGGCGAAGGGCTTGGGCGGCGGCTTCCCGTGCGGCGCCGTGCTCATGCCACACGCGATCGCATCGGGACTCAAAGCCGGCGCTCTCGGCACGACGTTCGGCGGCGGCCCGGTGGCCTGTGCCGCGATCAAGACCGTTATCGAGGTCATCAACCGCGACAACCTGCTCGCCAACGTGCGCGAGGTCAGCGCCGCGATTCGCGCGACGTGCAAAGTCGGCCCCGTCGAGGACATCCAAGGCCGAGGGTTCCTGCTCGGCCTGAAGACCCGACCGAAGGCCGCCGCCGTGCGCGACGCGCTGCTCGCGCGCGATATCTTGGTCGGCACGAGCGCCGACCCGCACATGCTGCGGCTGCTGCCGCCGCTGATCCTCGCGAAGGATCACGTACAACGCCTGGCTCACGCCCTGGAGGAACTGACCGATGCTCCGCTTTAACGACCTCGCCGACTTCTCGCGCGACGAAATTGAGGACTTGATCGCGCTCGCGGCGCGTCTCGACGGCAAGCCCGAGCCGCGCGCGCTCGAAGGCAAGGTGTTGTCGCTATTGTTCTTGAGCCCCTCGCTGCGCACGCTGTCGTCGTTCCAGGCGGCGATGGTGCGGCTCGGCGGCGGCTCGTTCGTCATCTCGCCCGACATGTCGATTCACGGTCTCGAGTCGCGCTATGGCATCGTCATGGACGGCACCGCCGCCGAGCACGTGCGCGAAGCGATCCCCGTGATCGCCTCGTACGGCGACGCGATCGGCTTGCGCGCGTTCGCCGAGCGGCGCGACCTCAAGCACGACATCGCCGACACGGACTTCAAGAACCTCACGAGCTTGATCGACAAGCCCTGGATCAACATGGAGTCGGCCATCGACCATCCCTGCCAGAGCCTTGCCGACTGGAAAACGCTCGACGAGCTCGGCGTTCCGAAGAACGGCAAGTTCGTGCTGTCTTGGGCTTATCATCCGCGCGCGTTGCCGCTCGCGGTACCCGCCGCGACCGTGCACATGGCGGCGAAGCGCGGCATGAACGTCACCGTGCTGCGCCCGCCGGGCTTCGAGCTGCCGCCCGCGATCATGGACAAGGCGCGCCGCGCCGCCGCCGAATCGGGCGGCAGCGTCACCGAGACCGCCGATCGGCGCGAGGCCATGACCGGCGCTCACATCCTCTACGCCAAGGAGTGGTCGTCGACGAGCCATTACGGCGACAAGCTCGGTGACCAAGCCTTGCGCGAGGAGCTCGTGCACTGGTGCGTCGACGAGCCGTGGTTCGCCGAGGCGCGGCCCGATTGCAAGTACATGCACTGCCTGCCCGTGCGGCGCGGCGTTGCCGTCGCCGACCGGATTCTCGACGGCCCGCGCAGTATCGTGCTCAAGGAAGCGCGCAACCGCTTGTACGTGCAGATGGCCGTGCTGTACCGGATGATGAAGGCTTAAGCCCATGACAGCACGACTCTCCAGCAACGAGCGCGCCATCGTCATCACGGCGCTGCGCCATGCGCTGCCGTACTTGCGCGTCTTCAAAAACAAGATCTTCGTGATCAAAGCCGGCGGCGACGCGTTCGTCTCGAACGAGACGACGCGCGCGCTCATGGAGCAGATCGGCATCCTGCACCAGGTCGGCATCCGCGTCGTGCTCGTGCACGGCGGTGGGCCGCAGTCGACGGCGCTGGCGGAACGCTTGGGTCTTACGACGCAGATGGTCGAGGGTCGACGCGTGACCGATGCGCAGACGCTCGAGGTCTCGACGATGGTGCTCAACGGCGAGATCAACACGCGCATCGTCGCGCAGTGCCGCGCACTCGGCATCCCGGCCATCGGCATCAGCGGCGTCGACGGCGGCCTCATCAAAGCGACCAAGCGGCCGCCCGTGCAGGTCGGCGGCCAAACCGTCGACTACGGGTTCGTCGGCGACATCTTGGGGCTCGACCCGAGCATCATGATCAAGCAGCTCGACAACAACCTCGTGCCGATCGTGAGCCCCTTGTCGTCGGACGACCAAGGGACGCTGCTCAACATCAACGCCGATACGGTTGCCGCGATGATTGCCTGCGAGCTCAAGGCCGAGAAGTTCGTCATGGCCACGGGGGCGCCGGGCATCCTCGAATCGCTCGAGGATCCGCGCTCGCTGATCTCGTACATCGACCGTGCGGGCCTGCGCAGACTGCGCGACGAAGGCAAGCTCTCGGGCGGCATGCTACCCAAGGTCGCCGCGATCGAGCGCGCGCTCTCGGGCGGCGTGCCGCGCGTGCACGTGATCTCGTACGCACAGCCGGACAGCCTGCTGCTCGAGGTGTTCACGAACGAGGGCACGGGCACGCTCGTCGTCAACGACACGAAGAACCTGCGGCCCGAGGAACAGACGAGCTGACGCCATGACGCGCCTCTGGGACAAAGGGCTGCCGCTAGACGAGCGAATCCTCAAGTTCACGGCCGGTGAGGACCACCGCTTGGACGAGCGTCTCGTCGCATATGACGTGCGCGCCTCGGTCGCGCACGCGCGCATGCTCGAGAAACAGAAGCTCTTGGCCGCCGCCGACGCGAAGGCCATTTGCGCGGGCCTCGAGGCGCTGGCCGCGGCTCACGCCGCCGGCGAATGGTCGATCGAGCTCGCCGACGAGGACGTGCACAGCGCGCTCGAGCGCCGGCTCACCGAGCGCATCGGCGAGGCAGGCGGCCGCGTTCACCTCGGGCGGTCGCGCAACGATCAGGTGCTCGTCGCGTTGCGTCTGTAT
>DATFFV010000044.1:0-2979 GCA_035249885.1 Gammaproteobacteria bacterium
AGATAACTGTCGGCCAGCAGCGGCTGCGACGCGAACGTCGCGAAGTACGACGCTGCCTCGAAGTCGACACCGCGCATGCCTTCGGCCGCGACGCCGACGACCGTGAAGCTCTGCCGGTTCAGGACGACCTCGCGGCCGACGATGGCAGGATCGGCACCGAACGCCGACGTCCAAAGGCCGTGCCCCAGAACGACGGTCGGGGCGGCGCCGCTCGAGGCGCAGTCGTCCGGCCCGAATCCGCCGCCGAGCGCCAGCGGCTCACGCAGCACGTCGAAGTAGTTGCAGCTGACGAGGGCGCCGGAGATCTCCTGCGGCGATTCGCCGCCGAGCGTTGCGGTCGTCGAACGCGAGTAGGCGACGAGGCCCGACAGCGTTTCGGAGCCGTCGCGATACGCTTCGTATTCCGCCACCGTGAAGCCGCCCGAGCCGCCGCCGCGACGCCCGACGCCTTCGCGGGTCTGATACACGCTGACGAGCTGGCCGGCGTCGGGCGCCGGCAACTCGCGCAGTGCAAAACCGTTCAGCACCGAGAAGATGGCGGTGTTGATGCCCACGCCAATCGCGATCGTCGCGACGGCGGCCGCCGTGAAGCCCGGGGTGCCTGCCAAGCGCCGGGCCGCGTAGCGGAGATCGTTGATCAGGTTCACGAGCATGGTTATCTCCGAGTGACTGAGCCGGGTCGTCCGTCAGTCCGCTTTCAGTGTGCTCATGGGATCGACGGTCGCCGCGCGCCGCGCGGGCACGTAGGTCGCGAGCGCCGTGGCCAGCACGACGACAACGAGGGCCGTGAGATAGGCGGCGGGGTCGAGCGGGCTCACGCCGAACAGCAGCGCCGACATCGAACGGCCGAGCAGCGCGGCCGCCACGAGCCCCACCGCGGCGCCGATAGCGCCGAGCACGAGCCCTTGCCGCAAGAACATCCTCTCGAGCTCGCGCGGTTGCGCGCCGAGCGCCGAGCGAATGCCGATCTCGCGAGTCCTCTGCGCGACGACGTACGCGACGACACCGTAGATGCCGATGACGCCGAGCACGAGAGCCATGCCGCCGGCGATCGCGAGCAGCACGAGCGCGAACGAGGTGCGCGCGAGCGAGACGGCGTAAAGATCCTGCAGCGTGCGGTCGACGGCGGTGGCAGTATCCGGGCTCACGGACCGGACCGCGCGGTAAATCTCGTTGCGGAAAGTGGCGCTGCCGGCGCGTTCGCTGCGGACCACGAGCGTCGGGGCCGGAATACCCATGGCCGGCCGGCCGAAGAAGTTTCTCGCCAGGGCGGGCCAGTAGACCATGGTCGGCGCATCCAGGTATAAGCCGGTTTCGTGGACGTCCTCGACCACGCCGATCACCTCACGCCAGTCGTCCTGAGCCACGGGGACGCGGATGCGCAGCCCGAGCGCTGCGGCCGGCTCCATCGCGAGCTCGCGAGCGTACCCCTCGGAGATCAAGGCCACGCGGCCGCCTGCCTCGAGGTCGGCCCAGGTCAGGTGGCGCCCCGCGACTAACGCGGTGCCCAGTGTTTCGAAATAGCCCGGCGAGACGAAGTTGAGCCGGCGCCCCGGCGGCGATTGACCGGGGGCGGGCTCCTGCCCTTCGACGACGATCACGGCGTTGTTCTGGTTGCCGTCGAGCGGAACCTGTCTCGCGAGGCCCACCGAGGTCACGCCGGGTAGCGCGGCGACTGAATCGAGGATCTCGCGCTGCACCGCGAGCCCGCGGTCCGGGTCGGCGAACAAGGCGCTCGGCATCCAGAGGTTCGCCGTTTGCACGGTCGCAGCGTCGGAGAAGCCCGGCTCTACGTCGCGCAGCTGCTGAAACGTCCGGATCATGAGGCCGGCACTGACGGCCAACACGAGCGCGAGCGCCACCTGCACGACGACAAGCGTGTTGCGAGTCGTGCTGCGCTGCCTGCTCGCGCTCGAGCCTCGGGAGCCGGCGGTCGCGATCGCGTCGATGTGCAACGCGTGCTTGAGCGCCGTGATCGAGCCGAACAGCAGCGTCGAGGCGAGCGAAGCCGCCACGGCGAACGCGAGCACGGGCGGATGGACGGCGATTTCTTCGAGGCGCGGCAAATTGCTGGGACCGATCGCCACGAGTGCCTCGAGCCCGGCGTAGGCGAGCAGCAAACCGAGAACGCCGCCGGCCGTGCCGATGACGAGGCTCTCGATGACGAGCTCGCGCGCGATACGAGCCGTACCTGCGCCGAGCGCTGCGCGCACTGCGAATTCCTGCCGCCGCCCGTCCGCGCGCACGAGCATGAGGTTCGCGATGTTGGCGCAGGCGACGAGCAGCACGGCGCCGATGGCTCCCATGAGCACCCACAGTGTCGTTGCAGCTCCGCCGACCAGGTCGTCGTGCAGAGAGTGCGCGACGGGCGTGATTCGCATGTTCTCCATCGCTTCGCGCGTCAGCGTGACACCGGGTAGGATCGGCCACGAGTCGAGCCAGATCGGTACCATGCGCTCGAGGTCGGCGCTCGCTTCGGCCGGCGTGATGCCGGGCGCGAGCCGCCCGAGCGCCTGGAAATCGAACGCGCCGATGAACTGCCGAGCGGGGTCGAGGCGCACTGGCCCGATCACGTCGGGCTGCGGCGTCATGCCGGGAGATCTGAAAGCGGGCGGCATGATGCCGACGACCTGCGCCTGCCGCGAGTCGAGCAACAAGCCGCTGCCGAGCGCCGTCTCGTTGCCGCCGAAGCGCCGTTGCCAGAACGCGTAGGAGATCAGCACCGGCACGGGGCCGTCGGCCGCCGGCGTGTGCTCCTGCGCCGTGAACCAACGCCCGCGCAGTGGCTGCACGGCGAGTGCTTGCAGCACGCCGTCCGTCACGGTCAGCGAGCGGAGGCGCTCGGGCTCGCCATCGCCCGTCAAGGTCGCGCCGCCTTCTTGCCAGAGACCGATCTCGGCGAAGGTTCGATTCTCGTCGCGGTACGTGAGGTACTGCGTCGTCGCACTCGTCATGTCGTTGGGGCCGAAGGCCGCCGCG
>DATFFV010000045.1:0-4202 GCA_035249885.1 Gammaproteobacteria bacterium
ACGAAAGCGCGCGGGCCGGCCGGCGACGTGGCACCCGAGGACGAGGGCCTCTGGGAGGCGCTGCGCGAATGCCGGCGGCAGCTTGCCCAGGAGCAGAACGTGCCGCCGTACGTGATCTTCCACGACGCGACGCTCAGGGCCATGCTCGCCGAGCGGCCGAGCGACGGGGAGGCGCTGCTCGCCATCACCGGCGTCGGCCAGGCCAAGCTCGAGCGCTACGGCGAGCGCTTCTTGAGCGTCCTGCGGGCCGCGCGCTAGGCCGGCTCGGTGAAGATTTGTGGCGGCCGTTGACGCTTCTCGACGCGGGCACCTATGCTCGCTGCAAACACGCGGCGCAAAGCCGTTTAGCGGGGACTGTCAATGAGCGAGATTAAGGTCTTGGCGAGGCTCGGGGCCGCTGTGCTCGGGCTGTACGCGGCCGGGGCGGTCATGGCGGCCGAACGGCCCGATTTCACGGGCGTGTGGGGCAACTACCGCGGCCCCGGTGCCGGGCCGCCGCAGCGCGGCGCGCAGGCCGCGCCGCTGCCGCTCAAGCCCGAGGCCAAGGCCAAGGTCGACGCTTATCACGCGCTCGTCGATTCCAGGGGCGAGACGCCGGGCGGCTTCTGCCTGGGCACCGGCATGCCGGGCTCGATGCTGGGCTCGGGCGGCTACCCCATGGAGATCGTGCAGCACGACGACCTCATTATCGTCGTGTTCGAGGCGCACGCCGAGATTCGCCGCATCTACTTGGGCGAGCCTGCCAAAGAGGAAGATCTCTTCCCCGATCGCAACGGCTACTCGCTGGGCCGTTGGGACGGCGACAAGCTCATCGTCGAGACGACGCACCTGAAGGAAGCCGTCGATCAGGGGCGCTATCCGCACAGCGCCGACGCGAAGATCGTCGAGGAGTACACGCTCGTCACGAACGACGACGGCACCAAGGTTCTGACCTCGAAGATGACGCTCACCGATCCTAAGTTCTACACGCAGACGATCACTGCCGAGAAGAAATGGCAGTTCTTGCCCGGCGTGCGTCTCTTGCCGTACGAGTGCAACGAGCCGACGTGGGAAGCGCATCTCGACGAGTTGCGCCAGCAACGGCACGGCGGCCACGCCGGCCAGTGACCGCGGGGAGGAGGGTGTCGTGAACCGATCAGCGTGGCTTGCGCTCGCCTTCGCCGTCGTCGCGCCGAGCATGGCGAGCGCGCATCACTCGGCGATTCGTTTCGACCTCACGATTCGGGACAGCATGATCACGGGCATCGTCAAGGAATGGGTGCCGGCCAACCCGCACACGAAGATCGTGCTCGAGGTCACGGACGAGAAGGGCACGCGCGACATCGAGTTCGAAGGGCATAGCCGCAACAACTACTACCGCGGCGGCTGGCGCGACGGCATGGTCAAGGTCGGCGACAAGATCACGCTCAACGCAGCGCCGACGCGGGACGGCAGCGACGGCGGCTACGCGCTCGGCGTCATCACGGCCGATGGCACGAGGTTCTGAGCCCCGCGTGGATTCCTCCGTCAACGTGTTCGGCGAACCGCTGCAAAGTTGCAGCGATCGGCCCAAGACCGGCTTCTTCCGCGACGGCTGCTGCAACACGAGCCCGCAAGACGTGGGCTCGCACACCGTCTGCGTCGAGGTGACGCAGGACTTCCTCGAGTTCTCGCGGTTTCGCGGCAACGACCTCACGACGCCGCACCCGGAGTTTCAGTTCCCGGGGCTCAAGCCCGGCGACCGCTGGTGCCTCTGCGCCGCGCGCTGGCTCGAGGCACATCAGAACGGCATGGCGCCGCGCGTGCTGCTCAAGGGCACGCACACGCGTGCGCTCGAGATCGTGCCGCTCGATCTGCTCAAGAAATTCGCCGTCGACTTGAATTGACGGCTGTTGGCTCGTCGAAAGGGGGGAGTCGTGCGCGCAGCAATGAAACGGGCGGCCTTTTGCGCCGCATGGGCCGGCCTCACGAGCGCAGCCGCGAGCGCTCAGGACACTCGCATCGTCGAATGGCCCGTTTACGGCGGGAGCCTCGCCGCGCAGCACTACTCGCCGCTCGCGCAAATCGACGCGAGCAACGTCGAGGACCTGAAAATCGCGTGGCGTTGGTACGGCGGCAACTTCGGGCCCAACCCCGAAATGAAGAGCGAGACGACGCCGCTCATGGTCGGCGGCGTGCTCTATGCAACCGCGGGCGCCACGCGCAACGTCGTGGCCATCGACGCCGGCAGCGGCGAGACGCTCTGGATCTGGCGGCCGCGCGACGGCGAGCGCTTCCGCACGGCGCCGCGACGCACGTCGGGCCGCGGCGTCGCATATTGGCGCGACGGCGCCGATCGTCGCATCTTCACGGTGACGCCGGGGTTCTATCTCTGGTCGCTCGACGCGGAGACGGGTTTGCCGAAGCGCGAGTTCGGCGAAGCCGGCACGGTCGACCTGCGGCAGGGCTTGCGCGGCCCGCTGGACAACATCGAGGCGGGCTCCTCGTCGCCGCCGCTCGTCGTCGGTGACGTCGTGATCGTCGGCCCTGCGGGCGGCGTCGGCGCGCGGCCCAACGCGAAGACACAAGTGAAGCTCGACGTGCGCGGCTTCGACGCGCGCACGGGCAAGCTGCTCTGGACGTTCCACACGATTCCGGAGAAGAACGAGTTCGGCTACGACACGTGGCTCACGCCGGGCTCGGCCGAGTACACGGGCAACGCGGGTGCGTGGGGGCCGTTGGCAGCCGACCCCGAGCTCGGCCTCGTCTATCTGCCCGTCGAAGGCGCGACGAGCGACATGTACGGCGGCGAGCGGCACGGCAACAACCTCTTCTCGTGCAGCCTCGTGGCGCTCGACATCGAGACCGGCGAGCGCGTGTGGCACCAGCAGCTCGTGCATCACGACATCTGGGACTACGACAACCCGACGGCGCCGATCCTGCTCGACGTCGTCGTCGACGGCCGGCCCGTGAAAGCCGTCGTGCAGCTCACGAAGCAGGCGTTCGCGTACGCGTTCGATCGCGCCACGGGCGAGCCGCTGTGGCCGCTCGAGGAGCGGCCCGTGCCGCCGACCGACGTGCCGTTCGAATGGACGGCGCCGACGCAGCCGTTCCCGACGAAGCCCGCCGCGTACGACCGGCAGGGCGTGAGCGAGGACGACCTCGTCGATTTCACGCCGGCGATCGAGGCTGCGGCTATCGCGGCCGTGCAGGACCTGCGCATGGGGCCGATGTATACGCCGCCGTCGCTCATTAGCGCGCCCGACGGCACGCGCGGCACGCTCGTGCTGCCGCACTACGGCGGCGGCGCGAACTGGGAAGGAGGGGCCGCGGATCCCGAGACCGGCATGCTCTACGTCGCGTCGCAGACGAGCTTGACCGTGTTCGCCGTGGGCCCCGCGGGCGACCGCTCCGACATCCGTTATCTGTTCGTCAACGGCCAGGCGCCGCAGCCGATGGGGCTGCCGCTCGTGAAGCCGCCGTACGGCCGCATCACGGCCATCGACATGAACACGGGCGACCATCGCTGGATGGCCGTCAACGGCGATACGCCCGACGACATCAAGAGCAACCCCGCGCTCGCGGGCCTCACGATCCCGCCGACGGGCAAGGCGAGCCGCGCGACGTTGCTCGTCACGAAGACGTTGTTGTTCGCGGGCGAGGGCTACGGCGGCGCGCCGATCCTGCGCGCCTACGACAAGGCCACGGGCGCCGTGCTCGCCGAGCTGCCGCTGCCGGGCGCCGCGAGCAGCAAGCCCATGACCTACATGCTCGACGGCAAGCAGTACGTCGTCTTGGCCGTGGGTCGTGACGTGCCGGCCGAGCTCGTGGCGTTCGCGTTGGAGTAGGGGAATTCCATGCAGACCGCTGACGCCGCGATCCATGTGCGCGGTGTGACGAAGACCTTCGGCCCGCTCACGGCCGTAGAGCGGCTCGATCTCACGATTCCGCGCGGCGGCATCTACGGCTTCATCGGCCCGAACGGCGCGGGCAAGACCACGACGATCCGCATGATCATGTCGATCCTGCTGCCCGATGCCGGTGAGCTGCGCGTCCTCGGGCACGCGTCGGCCCTCGAGGCCAAAGACCGCATCGGCTATCTGCCCGAGGAATGCGGCGTCTATCGCAAGATGAAGGTGGCCGCGTATCTCACCTATATCGCGCGCTTGAAGGGCCTGCCCGAGCGGGGCTTGAACGATCGCGTCCGCGCGGCCATCGAGCGCATCGGCCTCACGGGCGTCGAG
>DATFFV010000046.1:0-9290 GCA_035249885.1 Gammaproteobacteria bacterium
GCGCTGCAACTCCGCTATGGCATCGTTCGTCGCTTGGTCGCCGCTGCGCATGGTGGACTCCCCCGTTGCGCCCAAGGCGCTCGGCAGAAGCGCCTCGGGCTTCTTGGACTTCGAGTCGATTATGGCCCGCCGTGCCGGGGCGTCAAGCTCGGTGCGCGCAACGCCCGGGAGCGTGCGTCACGCGGCTACGTGGATCGAGCGGGGCGGCGAGCTCTTGCTCGCCTGCGCTTGGAACTCCGCGAGCGCGGCGCGCACGCGGTTGACGTGCGCGGTGATCGCCGCGCACGTCTCGTCCGCGCTGCCGGAGCGCAGCGCTTGGATCAGCCCCTTGTGCTCGTCGAACACCTCGCGCAGCGACAGTGGCGCCACTACGAGCACGCGGCGCATGAGCTCCGGCAGGTCCATCGAGTTGTAGACCTCGAACAGGTGCTGATTGCGCAGAAGGCTCAGGAAGATACGGTGGAATGCGTCGTCGGCGCGAATGTAGCGCGCGATGTGCGACGCCGAGGTGCCGCGCACGAGCGGCGTGAACGCCCGCAAGCGCGCCACCAGCGCGTCGCGCTCGGCTTCGATCGAGAGCGCAGTGCCGAGGGACTGCGTGATGCCGATCTCGAGCGCCGCGCGCGCATCGAGCCCCTGCACGAGCGCATCGACGTCGCCCGCCAAGCTGTCCTGCTCCTTCGCCACGGCGAGCGAGAGGTCCTCGATGATCCCACCGGGGCGCAGCTCGTCGCGCTGCGCTGAAACCTCGCCGTGCGAGTCGAGTGCGCGGCGCACGCCGCTCGAGGCGTGCTTGCTCCATGACAGGATTGCCTTGATCGCGCCGGCGGCGTCACCGGCGGCCAGCGAGTCGGTGAGGTACTCGTGGAAATAGACGACGTTGGCAGCGGCGACGGGCGTGTCCTTGAGCGCGGCCGCGAACAGGTCGCGCAGCCGCAAGCGGCGGAACCCCATCGAGACGAGCTCGTTCTCGAGCAGATCGACGATGGCGGCGTGATAGTCCTCGTTGGCCGCAAGGAACGCTGCGCGATCGACGAACGTGCGGCCGTCGCGCAGCTGCGCGAGCAAGAGGCGAAGACGCTCGTAGAACGCGGCCGACGTAGAGCGGGGGACCGGCCCGCGGCTGAAGCGCAGCCAGGTCGCGCCCGCCTCGAGGACGGCGCGAGCTTCGAGCGCCGCCCGCAGCTGCGGGTACGACACGTCGAGGATCTCGGCTTGCACGGGCAGCGCGCTCGCATGTGCCGACGGTTGCAGCAGCCTGCGCATGATCTTGCCGCTCGTCGTCTTCGGCAGATCGTCGATGATCTCGACGAGGCGCGGATACTTGTAGGCCGCCATGCGCTCGCGCGCGAAGGCGCGGATCTCCTCGGGCGACACTTGGTGGCCGGGCTTCAAGCTCACGACGGCCTTGATCGTCTCGCCGCGATAGGCGTCGGGCACGCCCACGACGGCAGCCTCGCGCGCGGCCGGATGCTCGTAGAGCACCTCCTCGACTTCGCGCGGCCAGACCTTGAAGCCCGACGCGACGATCATGTCCTTCGAGCGGTCGACGAGGTAGAACCAGCCGTGCTCGTCCATGAAGCCGACGTCCCCCGTCTTGAGCCCGTCCGGCGTCAGTGTTTTTGCCGTTGCCGCGGGGTTCTGCCAGTAGCCGGGCACGATCTGCGGGCCGGCGATCACGAACTCGCCGATCTCGCGCGGACCGGCCTCGTCACCCGTGTCGGTTATCACCTTGACGTCCGTGTTGAACACCGGCACGCCGATCGACATGGCGCCCGTGTGCGGGTCGATCGGCGGGATCGCGCCATGGGGAGTCATGTGAGTCGGCGACGTGGCTTCGGTCAAGCCATACATCGGCTGGATGCGCACGCCCGTGCGGCCGTGCCAGTCCTCGAGCACGGTGACCGGCGTCGGCGCGCCGCCCGTGTACACCTTCGTGAGCGACGAGACCTTGCGCCTCGCGAGCTCGCCGCTCGCGAGCAACGCTATGAATGCGGTAACGGCGGATACCGTGAAAGTGGCGCCGTAGCCCTCGATGAGGCGGCATGCTTCGGCGGCATCGAACCGGTAGAACAAGACGAGCGGGGCGCCCGTCAGCAACGCGAGCGTGACGTGGCCGACGAGCCCCGTGACATGGAACAAGGGCGCAAGGCCGAGGATCACGTCGTCGCTCGTGAGGCCGATCCAGCGCTCGTAGACCGATGTGGCGAACGCGACGTTGCGGTGCGTGTTCATGGCGCCCTTGGGGTCGCCGGTCGTACCCGAGGTGTAGACCATGAACGCGACGTCGTCGCCCGTGAGCTCGACGGGCCGCGGCTTCTCGCCCGCGTGCGCGGCGGCGATTTGCCAAAGGTCGGCCGTCGCCGCATGCCGGTAGCGGCGCATGCCCGCGAGCACCGTCGGTAACGGCCCCGCGGGATCCAGGAGCTCGAGCGGCGACGTCGTGATCGTGTGCTTGACAGCCGTCGACGGCAACGCCTCGTGCGCGACCTGCTCGTAGAGATCTTCCTGCGCGATCAGCACGCGGCTGCCGGAGCTGCGCAGAATCTTGACGAGCTCGCGCTCGCGCAGCATCGGGTTGCACGGCACGACCACGGCGCCGCACTTCCATATGGCCAGAACGGCGATCACGAGCTGCGGGATGTTCTGCAGATAAATCGCCACGCGGTCGCCGGCTTCGACGCCGCGTTGCGCGAGGCCGACCGCGAGCGCGTCGGAGACGGCATCGCAGTCCTCCGCGCTCAGCGTCCGATCGAAATAGTGCACGAGCGGGGCTGTGGGATCGCGCGCGAGCGTGGCCTCGAACATTGCGAGCCCAGTGTCGCTCGTGGGGCGTATCGCCGGCGGCACGCCGCGATAGAGGGCAAGCCATGGGTGCGAAGAGCGCTCGGCTTCCGTCGGTTCGTCGTCGTTGCTCGGCATGGTCCACACCCTGCGCGAGCCACCGCTCGCGCCCTCAGCTACCGCCGACGAAGGACTTGTAGGTCCTGATCAGCGCGTCCTTCTGGCCCGCGTCGAGCCGCGGGTCGAGCTGAATCGCTTGCTCGACGCTCGGCGTGCTCGCGCCTTCCTCTTCGTCCATGAACCCGAGCATCGTATAGAGCTGCTTGGGCTCGAGACCGAACGCCGTGGCCAGCGCCTTGAGCACCTGAGGCGAGGGACGGTAGTTGCCGCGCTCGAGTTGGCTCAGGTACGAGTCGGAGACTCCGGACATCCGCGCGAGATTGCGTTGCGAAACTTGTGCCAACCGCCGCTGGGCTCTCACGAACTCGCCGAACGCGCGCAGTGTGTCGTCGTCGTCGGTCATGGTTGGCACGCTCGCAACGAGGGGTGTGAATCGATTATCGGCGCCGCGATCCAAGCGTCAAGCCGGCTACCGTGGTGCGATCGCGAGCGGCGCGTGTGCCGTGTGGCCTGCGAGCATCGCCTCTTGCGCTCACGGCGGCTGCGCGCAAAACGCTCTTTCGCCCAGGCGCGGCTGCGCGATTTGGAGGCTGATGGGCGTCCGCGATGCACCGATCGAGCGCAGGGCCCGGGCGCGAAGCCGGTGCGGCGGAGCACGGTGCGCGCAAAAGGCGTGTCGTTCGTCGCCGAACGACACGCCTTACGATCGGAAACCGATCAGTTCGTTGCGAAGCAGTAGAACAACCCAGTACCACCCGTCGGCGTCAGTTTCTCCATCGAGCAACCCTGCGACGCGTGGATCGCGTTCCACGAGTTCAGGCCGGGATTGCGGCCCATGCGGTCTGCATGGCCGAGCATCGCCGTAGCGTCCGCGCCGTCCGTCCAGTTGTTGCACGTGGCGGCATTCTTGGTGCCGTCTTCGTTGGTGCCCGTGAGGATGTCGTGCGCCAGCTGACCCTCGGGACGTTGTACCTCTCCGGCGGCGTTCATCATGAGATACGTGGGCGAAGTGCCCTTCTCGGTGAGCGCAGTCTTGGCCGTGAGCTTGTTGTTGGCGCTGTGCAGATCCGCGACGTTCTCTGCGATACGCTCGCCCTTGCTGTTGTTCCACGGGCCGTTGCCGATACGGTCCTTGGCGTCGACGGTGCTCGTCGACAGGTACGCGCGCCAGGTCTTGCCGCCCGCGCCGACGGCTTGGGCGAGCGCCTGGCAGTGCGCGTCCGCGCCCGCGAGGCCGCCCAAGTTGCCGCCCTTGCCGGGGTTCGCGCTCGTGACGAAGAAACTCATGTTGGCCGGTGCTTGCGCGAGCGCGACGCCCACGCTGAGCGCCAACGCCCCCAGTGCGCCGAATGCTTGGATGCGATTCATTCGATGTTCTCCTTATTGACTGTGAGTATGCGCAAGATGAACTGACCGACCCTAGCGAAGCCCACGCGCGCGGTCAATTCGTCGCCGTTCGGCGCCCGGCCAGGGCGGCGCCCGGCCGGCGTGTCTCGAGCATGTGAACTGCGTCATGGTTGGCTCTCGTCGACTGAGAGTCGGGCCTCACGGTGGAGGGTGGTTCCGGTATTAGGATTCGACGGTCGCGAGTCCGTTGTAGTTAGCTCGGCTACCTAAAGCCGAAGCCCCGGAAATGAATCCGCCCCGGGACCGCGAGACACCTTGGGTTTGGGTGGGGGATTCGCATGGGCCGCAGTAACAAGGCCGCGCCGGCAAAGGCTGCCAGCGGCTCTTTGGAGCAGAAACACACCGCTCGGCTGGCCGAGGAACGCCTACGCTGCGTGCTCGAGCTCGCAGCGGACTGCTTCTGGGAGCAGGACGAGCACCACCGTTTCAGCGTCTATGAGCCGAGCGGCGAGCCCGACGCCGATCTCGCGGCGCTCGTGGGCAAGACGAGCTGGGAGTTTGCGCCCGTGGCGCCGGCCGGCGGTTGGGAGCAGCACCGCGCCACGCTGGCGGCGCACGAGCCCTTTCACGGCGTTCTACATCGTTTGGATAGCGCCACGCGCGGCGTGCGCTACTTGAGCTTCAGCGGCCAGCCGATCTTCGATCGGCGCAACCGCTTCAAGGGCTACCGAGGCGTCGCCCGCGACGTCAGCGCCGAGACGCGCGCGACGACGCTCGCCGATCTCGAGCACGTCGTCGCGCGCGTCCTCACCGAGGCTGATGCCGTCGAGGACGGCTTGCGTCGCGTGCTGCAAGGGATGTGCGAGTCGCAGCAGTGGAGCGCCGGCACGTTCTGGAGCGTCGACGAGCAACGCGACGTGTTGCGTCACGTCGTCGACTGGACCGCGACCGACGGCGGTCACCGCTCGCTGCTCGGGGCCGGCGATCGGCTGCCGGGCTGGCTCATGGGCGGCCCCGTCTGGATTGGCGACGTCGTCCGCGAGCCAGGCACGCAACGCCTCGAGCGCGCGGCCGGTCCCGGTTGGAACACCGCCCTCATGGTCCCCGTGAAATCGGGTCCCGCGACGATCGGCGTACTCGAGTTCTACGCGCCGCGCGTGGCCGCGCCCGAGCCGCAGTTTCTGCGTGTGCTGCGCGTCGCGAGTGTCGAGATCGGGCACTTCTACCAGCGCGCACTGGCCATGGACAAGCTGCGCGAGAGTGAGGAGCGATTCTCGTCGACGATGGCGCTGGCCGCGATCGGCATCGTCCACGTCGAGGATAGCGGGCGCTTCATCTACGTGAACCCGCAGGTGTGCGAGATGCTCGGCTACACCGAGCAGGAACTGCTGTCGTTGACGGTCAAAGACATCTCGCATCCCGGCGACGTGAACGTCACGGACGATGCGAGAGCCAAGCTGCGCGCGCGCGCCATCAAATCGTTCAAAACCGAAAAGCGTTACCTGCGCAAAGACGGCACGCCCGTCTGGGTCGGCCTCACGATCGCCAGCAAGTTCGATCGCAACGGCAACTTCCAGTACGACATCTCGGTCGTCGAGGACATCTCGGCGCGCAAAGGGGCCGAGGAGCGCATCCAGTATCTCGCGACGCACGATGGCCTTACCGGCTTGCCGAACCGCGCCATGTTCGGGCAGATCTTGGGGCTCGCGATCGAGACTGCGCGCCGCTACGACCGCAAGCTGGCCGTGCTGTTCATCGATCTCGACCGCTTCAAGGTCATCAACGACACGCTCGGTCACGAAGCCGGCGACGTGTTGCTGCGTGAAATGGCTGCGCGGCTGCGAGAATGTTTGCGCGCGAGCGACGTCGTCGCGCGGCTCGGCGGCGACGAGTTCGTCGTGTTGCTCCAGGAGATCAACGACGCAAGCCAAGCCGGTACCGTGGCACGCAACATCTTGTCGGTCGTCATGAAGCCCGTCGTGATCTTGGGCCAGGAGTGCCGCGTGACGGCGAGCATCGGCATCTGCATGCACCCGCTCGACGGCCAGGACGATGCGTCGGTCATGAAGAACGCCGACATGGCGATGTACCTCGCGAAAGAGGAAGGCAAGAACGCGTTCCACATCTTCAACGAGCACATGAAGCCGCAGTCGGTCGAGAGGCTCACACTCGAGACGAATCTGCGTCGCGCGCTCGAGCTCGAAGAGTTCACGCTGCACTACCAGGCCAAGGTGAACTTCAAGACGGGCGTCATCACGGGCGTCGAGGCGCTGCTGCGCTGGCATAACCCGCAGCTCGGGTCGATTTCGCCGGCGCGCTTCATCCCGCTGGCCGAGGAGACGGGGCTTATCGTGCCGATCGGCAAGTGGGTGCTGCGCACGGCGTGCCGCCAGAGCGTGGCTTGGCTCGAGCAGGGGTTGCCGCCCGTGGGTATGTCCGTGAACCTGTCGATGCGCCAGCTCAACGACGAGAGCTTGGTGCCCGAGATCAAGTCCGTGCTCGCCGAGACGGGCATGAATCCCGAGATGCTCGAGCTCGAGGTCACGGAGAGCTCGATCATGAGCAACTCGGCGCGCGCCGTGAAAATGCTCACGGCCATCAAGGATCTCGGCGTGAAGCTCGCGATCGACGACTTCGGCACGGGTTACTCGTCGCTGGCCCACCTGAAGCGCTTCCCGATCGATACGCTCAAGGTGGACCGCTCGTTCATCCGCGAGGTGCCGAACGACAAGGAAGACAAGGCGATCGCCGAGGCCATCATCGCGATGGGCAAGACGCTGAGCCTGACCGTCGTCGCCGAGGGCGTTGAGACGCCGGAGCAACAACAATTCCTGAGCGAGCGCCTCTGCGACGAGATGCAGGGCTACTACTTCAGCACGCCGGTCGCGGCGCAAGACTTCGCGGAGCTACTGCGTTCACACGAGCCGACGCCGCTGCGCTGACTTCAGTGCGCCGCGTGCGGGGCCTGGGCTTCGGGCTTGCGCACCAGGAACGCAAAGGCCACTGCGAAGATCGCGCCGATGGCGCCGGCCAAGAACGCCGCGCGAATTCCGCCCGCGAGCGCCTCGACAAGTACGACACCGCTCGCGGCGAGCTTGGCCTGTTGCGCCGTCATGATCGCGATGAACAACGCGACGCCCGCTGCACCCGCCACCTGTTGCAGCGAGCCGAGCACGGCGCTGCCGTGCGAGTACAGCTGCGGCGGCACCGACGATAGCGACGCGGTGAACAGCGGCGTGAACAGCAGCGCGAAGCCGATACACATGACGATATGACCGGCCAGGATGTACTGCCAGTGGCTCTGCGTGCCCAGCAGCGTCATGGCCCAGAGGACGGCCGTGACGATCACGACGCCGGGGACCACGAGCTTCGTGGGGCCGATGCGGTCGTACCAACCGCCGACTTTCTGGCCGAGCCGGCCCATGATCAGTGCCCCTGGGCACAGGAGCAGACCCGTCCATAGCACGTCGATGCCGAGCACGTTCTGAAGGTAAATCGGCAGCAGGATGATCGTGCCGAACAACGTGAGCATCAGGATCATCATCATCAGCAGGCTCACCACGAAATTTCGCGACGCGAACACGCGGAGATCGAGTAGAGCGGAGTCCGTGCGCTGCAGATCGAGTTGCCGCCGCACGAACACGATCATCGCGATGCCGCCGACGACGAGCGGAGCCCACGCGGGCGGTTGACCCGGCACGGGGGGCACGCCGAGCAAGCTCAAGCCGTATACGGAGCCGCCGAACGCGAGCACCGAGATCACGACCGACGCGACGTCGAGCGGGGCGTTGCGCGGCGTCGTGACGTTCTCGATGCGCCGCCAGCCGAGCCACAGCGAGCCGAGCGCGATCGGCAGCACGATGACGAACAGCCAGCGCCAATGCAGGTATTTCAGGATCAGCCCCGAGATCACCGGGCCGAGCGCCGGTGCGACGGAGATGACCATCATGATG
The DNA here is from genome assembly GCA_035249885.1 of Gammaproteobacteria bacterium. Classification (GTDB taxonomy): domain Bacteria; phylum Pseudomonadota; class Gammaproteobacteria; order Steroidobacterales; family Rariloculaceae; genus FEN-1219. Next base: position 8,205 of record DATFFV010000046.1, read on the forward strand.
TTGCCCATCGTCTTGCCGCGCGACTCGGGCGGCACGAGCGTCATGATCGTCGTCATGAGCAGCGGCATCATGATCGCCGTGCCCGACGCTTGGATCACGCGCGCGGTGACGAGCAGCTCGAGGCCCGGCGCAATCGCGGCTGCGAACGTGCCGAACGAGAACAGCGACATCGCGAGGATGAAAACCACGCGCGTGTGCAGGCGCTGGAGCAGGAAGCCCGTCATCGGAATGACCACGGCCATCGTGAGCAGGAACGCCGTCGTGACCCACTGCGTGGCGCTTGCTGTCGCGCTCAAGCTCTCCATGAGCCGCGGTATCGCGACGCTCATGATCGTCTCATTCAAGATGACGACGAACGACGAGACCAAGAGCAGGTTGATGACGAGCTTGTTGCGCGCGGTGACCCGCGCACCCTCGTCGAGGGTTGTGGCGTTCATGGTTGCAACTCTTGAAGTAAGAAGTGCGTTACCGCGCGTCGCAGCGCTGCGGATTGCCTTCGGCCTTAAGTGGCTGCGCATTGTGCGCCACGGCGCCCATCGCCGCCAGCTCGTCGAATGCGACTTGCTGCAGCGTCCGTACTTGGGGGCGCGACAGGCCGAGCTCGAACGCCGAGCACTCGCGGTCGCCGAGCGCGCGCGGGTCCAAGCCCGTGACGCGGCCGAACACGACGAGCGCCTCGAGATAGTAGCCGGGGACGCTCGCGTGGTAGTGGTCGTAGGTCCAAAGGTTGAGCTTGCCGGCATCGATGCCGTCGTAGGGATTCGGGTCGGCCACGCCGGTCGCCATGGCGCGGTTCCAAGCGTCACCCACGGGGATCACCTCGGCACGCGCGGCCGCAGCCGCCGCGCCGTAGGCGGCGCGGATGTCGGTCGCCATCGTGGCGACCGTCCGGCCGGCCCAGGCGCCTTCGGCAGGGTAGACCTGATCGGCGCGCGCCCAGGTGGCCGTGAGATAGAGCTCCACGCGCGGGTTCCTGGCGCGCACCACGGCGGCGAATTGCTGTGCCGTCGCGACGAGCTTCGCAGGATCGCGCGGCTTGTCTTGGTCGAGCGTGCTGTAGCCGTGCGCCACGACGACATCCCAGCC
>DATFFV010000047.1:0-2535 GCA_035249885.1 Gammaproteobacteria bacterium
GGATGGGGAGCGCGCCCCGTCATGTTCACCGCGGCAGGACAGGCGGCCGCCGACGCGCTGCGCGCGCTGCCGCCGGAGGACAGCCCGCGCGCGCGTTGCGAGATCACGAGCATCTTGTTCGACTGGGTGTTCGACGGCCCGATCAACCGCATTGCGAAAGGGGACGGCGTCATCACGATCGAGTACGGCCGCGGACTCAAACGCACCGTCTACATGAATCTCGCGAGTCATCCGAGCAGCGTGACGCCGAGTCGCGGCGGGCACTCGATCGGCCGTTGGGACGGCGAGACGCTCGTCGTCGATACGACGGGCTTCTCGCCGGGCATCATTGCGGCGACCGTTGCCCACAGCGACCAATTGCACGTCGTCGAGCGGTTCACGCTCGATGCGGCGAAGGGCGCACTCAAGCGCGACTACGTGGCCGAGGACCCCGTGAACTTCACGGATCAGTACGCGGGCACGGACACCGTCATGGTCGCGGACGCGCCGTACGCCGAGGACCGCTGCGAGGAGCTCGCCTACCGCAACTACGCGGAGGAAGCCCAGCGCTAGCGCGCCGACGGCGAGACGCGGTCATGGAGGTTTCGCGCGCTCACCTGCATGCGGCCGCGACGGCCGTGCAAGAAGATACGGCCGCGACACTGCGTAACGGTTGCGATGCGGTCGCGTGCACGAGTCTCTGCCGGCGCCTCGACGCGCGCCTCGATGCCGAGACGGAAGCGGCACGGCGCGGCGGCGTGGCGATCGCGTGCGCACCGGGCTGCACTTTTTGCTGCCACCAGCGCGTCGGCGTGCTGCCGCACGAAGCGATCGCGTTGGTCCAGCATCTGCGCAACGGCTGTTCGGCGAGCGACGCGGCCAAGATCGAAGCGCGCATCCGCGCGAACGCGCGCGCCATCGATGCCATGACGGCTGCCGAGCACCGCGCGGCCAATCTGCCGTGCGCGTTTCTCGTTGGCGACCGCTGTGGCGCCTACGAGGTGCGGCCGTCGATCTGTGCGAGCTTCCACTCGCTCCGCAAAGACCGTTGTCGTCACGCGTTCGAGAATCCGCACGACGCCGGAACGCCGCGCAACAGCAGGCCGGTCGCTCTCGAGCTCAAGGCGTTCGCGGATGCCGTGATCGAAGCCACGGGGGCCGGTCTCGCCGACGCGGGCTGGACGAATGCCAAGGGCGAACTCCATCAAAAGCTCCGCGACCTGCTCGACGCAAGAGGTGCCGGTGTTACGGTTTCGGTTCGGCCGAACAGCTAGTCCTGCTTCAGCCTTTCCTTCGGGTGAACCGAAACCGTAACACCGGCACCTGGTTACCTGGTTATCGTTGCGGCTTGCGCGCGATGAACATGAACTGATCGACGTCGCGCGCCAAGCGCGGATCGTCGACCGACAATGTGTGGTCGTCCGCCGTCGTGCGCAGGATGTCGGACTCGGCGGCGATCTCGAAACCCGCCTGCTCGATCCAGGCCTTGACGTCGGCCGGCACCATGCGGTGCAAACGCGAGTTGTCGATCTCGCGCAGACCCACGTGGTCGATGATCGCGACGCGGCCTCCGGGCTTGAGCACCGTCAAGATGTCTTTGAGGTACGGCCCCGCACGCTCGGCATTCATGTGATGCATGTTGAGCGCGGTCACGGCGGCATCGACGCTATTGGCCGGCAGCTCGGAGACGTTGCCGAAGAACGCCTCGGTGTTGCCGAGCGAGGCTGCGAGGTCTTTTTCGGTCTTGCCGTTCTCGCGCTGCAGCGCTCGCGCACCGAACTGTGAGATGACTTTGCCGTTAGAGCCCGTGGCGGCTGACAGCACGCGCGTGAACCAACCGCCGCCGGCGCCGATGTCGAGCAGCGTCATGCCGGCGTCGACGCCGAGCGCTTGCATGACTTGGTAGGGCCGCCGCGCGCCGTCTCTGACGCGGTCCTCTTGCGGTCGCGAGTCGGCCGTGAGCTTGTCCATGAAGTCGGGCGCGACCGCGGCAAACGCGTTCGCAGTCAGTCCGCAGGCAGCGACGATGAAGGCTGCTCGGCGCATCGATGAGATCATGGTTCCTCCGATGAATGTGTAGCGATGGAAGGCGTCGAGTATAGCCGCGGCTCGCGGTCGTCTACCCTATCGCCACAATTCTTGACGCCGAGCAGGCGCGCTTCGCAGCGACGGCGCGTGGCGCGTATAGTTCGCGTGATCGGTCCACGTGGGGGAGGCTCTATGCGCGATCGAGCGCGGGCAGCGTTTTGCACGGCCGCAACTCTCGCGGTTCTGTCGTTGGTCGCCGCCGCCGCCATCGCGCCCGCGCGGCTCGCGATGGCGTTCACGGCCGAGCAGGCCGCGTCCGGGGAGACGAGCTACACGCAATTCTGCGTGGCCTGCCACGGCGCCGACTTGCGCATGCTGCCGACCGCACCGCTCGCCGGCCAGGACTTCGCCGCCAAGTGGCGCACGCGCAGCACGAACGATCTGCTCGCGCAGCTGCGCACGACGATGCCGCCCGAGAGTCCCGGCAGCCTCGGCGAGCAGGGGTATCTCGGCATCGTCGCGTTCTTG
>DATFFV010000048.1:0-4877 GCA_035249885.1 Gammaproteobacteria bacterium
CTCGGCGATGTAGACGAGCTGATCCGGCTCGACGCCCGCGAGCCGCGCGAGGTTCGGCATCACGGCCGTCTGGCTCTGCGTCGAGCCGTAGACGAACACCTTGTCGCCCTGCCAGTGGGCCATGCAGCTCCGCGGCTCGAGGCAGTGGTGCGCGAGCGCGGCCGTCACGAACGACTCGTCGAGCACGTACGTCGCGGCCGCGAACCCGGCGTCGACGTCGCCGAACGACCACTCGACGCCCGGCGCGCCCATGGGCAGCGCGTTGCCCGCCGACGAAAAATCGGCGGCCGTCCATTTGATCGACTTGAGCCCCTGCTGCGTCACGACGTTGCCGTCGCTGCGCGCGTCGGGACCGGCGGGGAACAGGCTCGCGAGCGGATCGATGACGTACGGCAGCTCCTCGTACTCCACTTTGATGCGGTCGATGGCCTCTTGCGCGAGCTCCTCGCTGCGCGCGGCGACGGCGCAGATTCGGTCGCCGACGTAGAGCGGCTCGTTCGTGAGGATGGGCTCGGCGGGCGCGTTGGCCGGCGGCACCTCGTCGGCCGTGAGCACGGCGACGACGCCTTCGAGCGCGAGCGCCTCGGTCGCATCGATCTTGACGCGCGCGTGCGGCATCGTGCTCGTGTGCAGACGGCAGAACAGCATGCCGTCGGCGCGGAAATCTTCGGCGTACTTGGCGCGACCCGTGACCTTCGCCTGCAAATCGGGTGGCGTGAAGTCGTGACCGATGAGCGTGTAGGCCATGCGCTGTCTCCCCGCTGCGGCTCCGATCGAAACCGGCTTAGCGCCGGCATTCGACGGATTCTGCGGCCGCGAGGCGACCGCTCCAAGCCGCTAACCGTGTCGGCCCGATCTCGTTGCGAAGTTCTCGAGCTCGCTCGGGGGGCACGCCTGTGCTGCGGGTAGTCAAACGAAGGTGCCGGCGCTAGGGTAATACCGTCATAAACATAGGTATTACTTCGATGGCGAACAACGTGACATCCAAGGGTCAAGTCACGATTCCTAAGGAGGTGCGGGAGCGCCTCGGGATCGTGCCGGGGTCTGCGGTCGCCTTCGAGCTCACCGAGGCTGGAGACACCGCGACGACAACTTGACTCGATATTCACGGACGAACTTGGTCGAAATCCCTCGGCGGAGGGGCCAACCTACAGTCCGTTTGCGCGTTCGTCGCGGACATTCGCGCATTGGGCAAACGATTCCGCGGAATCGTCCTCGGCCGATTCGAGTCATTCGACTAAGTGCAATTCTCGTACTGCGTCGTCAGCATTGCTGCCCAACAGATATTCAACGAACGCCGAGAACTCAAGCGCCATGAATCGCCAAGCGCGCGCGAGCTGAGTCTAGCGTGACCTCTGGCAGGCGAAGCGCTGAACCTCGTGTCCCAACGCAAGCCAATGGCCTGCGATCACGGCTGGGGCGGTGAGAGTGGCGGGGTCGCGTACCGTGATGCGGAAATCGAGTCGTGTCTGGTCCTCGCTGAGCGCGAAGCGTTCGGTGATTTCGACCGCATCGCTCTGCGGCGTGCCGATCGTGTCGTAGTACGGCCAATTGACCCGCGTCGTCGCGACCACGAGCGCGCCGTCTTGCCATTGGCCAACCGAGTAGCCGAGCGGCGACGCTGGGACATCGGGTGGGGGCGACACGCGATCCATGTGTATCGTTCGGATCGTGTCGTAGATCTCCGCCTTGATCTCGATCTGCGCCCCGCGGTCGATGAACTGGTACGGCAGCGGTCCGGCCATCACGGCCGGCATGCCCGTGGGCTCGCACCGGGTCGCGAAGTTGTCGAGTAGGTCGAACGACTTGCGGGCTTCGACCGCAGCGGCGGTGAATGGTTGATTCAAGGAGATCACTTCGCCCGTGAGCGGGTTCGGCCGCGGCGCGGTCCAGACGCGGAATAAACCACGATTCTCGCGCGCCGCATCGACTACGACGTCCGCATTGCGGATCATCGCGCCGCCCGAATTGGCGAAGCGCTGCGCCGAGTCGAGCCACAGCGACGCCTCGCGACCATCGGGTAGAAGCACGTTCGTGAGCTGCAACTCTGCATCGCTGCGCGTCGACGGATGTCCCGCGACCTTTACGCGGTCGCCGACACGAAACAGTTCGCGGCTCACGCCGCGTCTTTGCAGCGCCGAGGTCGCGCTCGCCTCCATGGTCCAGAGCTTCTCGGCGCCGTTGGGCTCCATGGTGCGCAACACGAACCGAACGTGGGGATTGATCCAATCGATGCGGGCAAACGTGCCCTCGAGCTCAATGAACTCGCTCGAGTAGAAGGCCGTCGAGTGGTGTGCGGCGGCGGGTAAGAGTGGCAACGTAGCCGTGAGCATGATCAGAACGTAGCGAGTGTGCATCAGCATCGACTCCGCGGCTTGGACGTCAAATTCTGCCAAGACCCAGTGTAGCGCCGGACCGTGAAATCGCTAACGCCCGGCGGGAATTTGAACCGCTTCTGCACGGCTCGACGTTCGCCGTCCGGTCAATCCTAGCCCTTGCGCCCGCGAGTGACGACTTCAGATCCCTGAATACCCGTTAAATCTCGGCGAACCTTCCCGCAACGCTACGCGCACGATCGGCCGTTTCGAGACGCTCAGTGACAGCTCAAGGGCGCGTAGCGTCTCCAAGGACGTTCTGCGCGCATATCTCGATAGCAGCGGCCTTGTTCGAAACATCGGTATTGCTGATCGTCTGTTCGACGCATTCGCGGAGGCGCTCGATTTCTTCGTCGCTGATTTGCTCGTCTGACTTGAAGGGAATGCCAGCTCGCTGCAGAGCATCAGCCTCACACGGTAACGCGTTCGCCTCCAGACTCGAGCGATCGACCGCGTCAAAGGCATTACCGCCATCCCTCCCTGCCGCCGCAACGCGCGAGAGAAGCTCGTCGACGGAAATCAACTGCCTTGCCGCCTCGGTTTCCAGAGCGGCCATAGCACACTCGGCAACGTCCGCGGCGTATCGTCGAGCGATTACTTCGCTATCAGACTGCGCTAACCCCAAGTCAGTCAGTCTCTGGATAACCCTGGTGCTGCTGAGCGCGTAGAGCGCGTCGACCATCTCTTGCTGGCGGGCCAGCCGACCGTCGATGCCTTCTTCCGAGGGCGATTGCACTGTTGGAGCCGACTCGAAATCCGTATCGCGTGATTGCTCCACTGCGCTGGTCGTGACGTCGAATCGTTCGTGTATTGGGGTTGGGAGCGGTACAGCGACTTCTCTCGCTGAGGAGGGAATCAACTCGCCTCGATTGTTCCAGAACATCGTGAGGCCCGCCGCAACGACAGCGAGGCAGATGCTAACGACGATACTGGCCTTCATCTGGCTAAGCCATTCTGCAACTGATCGTTTTGCGTTGAGTTCGCATGTTAGCGCGACTCTACGCCGCCCCTGTTATCGAATGGCCGGATGTGGCCGAACGACCGCAGTCGTCGCGGCCATGAGTTACTCGTATCGCAGCACGACGATCGGATCGACGCGCGACGCGCGCCGGGCTGGAAAATAGGCGGCGCCGAGCGTGACGGCAGCGACGACGGCTGCGGCGCCCGCGAGAGCGACCGGGTCGCCGGCCGCAACGCCGAACAAGAGACTGCTGGCAGCGCGTGCCAGCGGCAGCGCCGCGGCGACGCCGAGCACGATGCCGACCAACGCCATGGTCGCCACCTGCCGCAGCACCATGCGCCGGACGCGGCTCGCCGGCGCCCCGAGCGCGAAGCGCAAGCCGATCTCGCGCGAACGCTGTGCGACGGAGTACGCGAGCACGCCGTAGAGACCGAGGGCCGCGAGCGCCGTGGTGAGCACGGCGAGCGCAGTCGACGCTCCGGCAAAGAACCGTTCCGTCGCCACGTTCTCGCGGACTTGGTCCTGCATCGGGCGAAGACCCGTGATCGGCACGACGGGATCGACGCGCGTGGCCGCCTCGCGAACCGCATTCATCAAGTCCGCCGGTGATCGCGGGCCGCGAACGTAGAAAGTCGCGGATCCCGTGCCGAAGGACGACGACTGCGCTCGCGGCAGGAACACCTGGGACTCGACATCGCGCGTGACCCCGACGTACTTCGCGTCGGACGCAAGCCCGACGACGGTGATCTCACCACCCGGCGACGTGATGCGCCGCCCGACGATGTCCGCACCAAGCCCGAAGCGCTCGGCGAAATTTCGAGTGACGATAGCGACGGGCCCGCCGCCGAACCTGTCGGCGTCTTCGAAGTCGCGACCCGCCAGCATTCGAACGTCGAGCGTCCGGAAGAAATCGAGGCCGATGTAGTTCAAGTTGACGGCCACTCGGTCGGGCCCCTCGGCGCCGACAACACCGGCTCCCGCCATCAACGCGCCGCCCGCGAGCAACGGGACTGCCGCCGAAGCAGCGGAAACGACTCCCGGGAGCGCCGCGAGCTCCTCCTCGAGCCGCGCGAAGAGGCTCGCCGAGGCTTCGGGGGCATAGCCGCTTGTTTCCGGCGAGATCGAGAACGTCACGACGGTGTCGACCTCGAAACCGAGATCGATGCGCGCGATGTTGGCGAGCGCCTGCGCGAAGAGACCCATGAGCGCGAGCAGGGCCATCGATAGCGCGATCTGCGCCGTCGCGAGCGCCGTGCGGAACCGCGTCACGCGTTTGCCCGACGTCTGTCTCACGCCGTACGCCTGCAACGTCTTCGCGGGCTGGGTGCTCAGCAAGTCGCGCACGGGAAAGAGCCCGAAGGCGAGCGCGGACACCACCGCCACGCTGATCGCCACGAGCGCGGCGGCCCAATCCACGTCGGCATCGAACGCCGCGACGGGTATACCCGGCACGCCGCTCGCAACCACGCGCAGCGTCAGCAACGCGATCGGCACGCTCGCAACGGCAGCGGGCACAGCGAGCAACAGCGACTCGGCGAGCA
>DATFFV010000049.1:0-2891 GCA_035249885.1 Gammaproteobacteria bacterium
TGGCTCGACGGCTCCACGGACCGCGTGGCGAGCGGCGGCGGCATCACGTGCGCGGCCGGCGTCGGCGGCGCGGGCTGCATGGGCCTCGCCTGGTGGGAAGATGACTCTCGGTACGACGCCACGGTGTGGGACATCCAAGATATCGAGTCGGAGGGCACGATTCACGCCGACGTGAAGGGCCGCTCGGTGATGCCGGCGATCATCATTCCGATTCCCTTGGTGACGAATCCGCAGGCGCACGCCTGCCGAGGCCTCAGTGACCAGCTGCGTCAATTCCTCACCTCGCCCGAAGGCTACGAAGCCGAGCGCCGGCGCGACCGCGAGCGCGACCTCGATTAGTTGAGCTAGCCCTCCCCGGGGCCATCTGCCGACTCCGTCGCTGCGAGCGGCCAGCGCAGGCCTTAGACTGCGCGCTGACAAGGTATGGGAGCCTGCGTCACGGCAGGCCGCAGGCAATGAGCGACCGCCGCGACTTGGAGCTCGTTCTCGACTCGGGCACACCGTTGGTCGTCATCGAGACGACCGACGAAACGCGGCTACTCGACCTGCTCAAGGAGGTCGCCGTAGCGCGCCCGGCGAGCACGTATCGGCCCCTGTTCCGCTGGTCGATCACCGACGGCCTGCAAAGACTCGACCTCGAGCTCGAACCCCAACGCCACAACGCACAGCCCGAAGACGTGCTGCGCCACATTCGCGCAGTCGCCAAGCCCAGCGTCTACGCACTGCTCGATTTCCACCCGTTCCTGAGCGACCCCATCAACGTGCGTCTACTCAAGGACATCGCGCTCGGTGGCAGCGGCATCACGGTGCTCTTCCTTGGTCATCGCTTCGAGGTCCCGCACGAGCTCGCAGGCTTCGCCGCGCGTTTCGTGCTGCGCCTGCCGGGACCGGACGAGCGCCGCGCCATCGTCGCGCGCTGCGCCGCGGAATACGCCGAGGAAAGCGGCCGTCAGGCCAAGGTCGATTCGGCTGCGCTCGCTCTGCTCGTCCAAAACCTGGCCGGCTTGACGCACGCGGACACCGAACGGTTGGCGCGCAACGCGATCCGCGACGACGGCGCCATCACGGCCAGCGACTTGGCACCGGTCATGAAGGCGAAGTATCAGCTCCTGAATCGCGGCGGCGTTCTGAGTTTCGAATACGAGACAGCACGCTTGAGCGACCTCGCGGGTTTTCGCAACCTCAAGCACTGGCTCGAGCAACGGGCCTCGGCGTTCGGCCCGACGCCACCCGCCGGACTCGACACGCCCAAGGGAATCCTACTGCTCGGCGTGCAGGGCTGCGGCAAGAGCCTCGCCGCCAAAGCCACGGCGGGCGCGTTCGCGCTGCCGCTGCTGCGCCTCGACTTCGGCGCGCTCTACAACAAATACCACGGCGAGACCGAGCGCAACCTGCGCGAATCGCTGAAGACTGCGGAGGTCTTGAGCCCGTGCGTGCTGTGGCTCGACGAGATCGAAAAAGGTCTCGCCACGGGCAACGACGACAGTGGCACGGCGCGGCGGGTCTTGGGCGGCCTGCTCACCTGGATGGCGGAGCGAAGGGCTCAAGTGTTTCTCGTCGCCACGGCCAATGACGTCAGCGAGCTTCCGCCCGAGCTCATTCGCAAGGGGCGTTTCGACGAAATCTTCTTCGTCGACCTGCCCCCGCCGCCGAGCCGCGCCGAGATTTTCACGCTGCACCTGCGCAAGCGCGGCCTCGCGCCCGAGCGCATGCGCTTGGCCGATCTCGTGACGCTGACCGACGGCTTCTCGGGCGCCGAGATCGAGCAAGCCATCGTCTCGTCCCTGTACGCCGCCCATGCCGCCAATCAACCGCCCGATCACGACCATCTCTTGGCGGAGTTGCGCAAGACCCGCCCCTTGTCGGTCGTCATGGCGGAGCGCGTAATGGCCCTGCGCGACTGGGCCTCGGGGCGCACCGTCCCTGTAGAATAGGCCCAGTGTTGGCCGTTCTGCCAAAAACGGCCTAACGTAGCGCCGTAGAAAGCGCTTCTAGGCCTTCAAAATGCCTCGACAATCATCGGACGACCGCGACGACAACGACACCGACGAGCTGCCGGTGTTGCTGGAGTCGGTCGTGCTCGAGGACGAGCTCATGCCGGTGGCCGTCCCCGAGGATACGGGCCAGCACACGGCGCTCTACCAGACCCGAGCCGAGGAGCCCAATCAGGCGGCCGCCCTACGAACCGATCTCGCAGTCCGTAGCGCCAAGATCGAAGAGCTCCAGGCGGAGGTCGGGCGGCTTGCGGATCGGTGCCGCGAGCTCGAGGTTGCGCTCGCGCCGAAGGAAGCCTCGATTCGGGATCTCGGCCGCGCCCTGGCGGCAGTGCGCCGGGCGGCGGAGGCTCGCACCGCGACCGAGCGTCAGCTCGTCGCGCAGCTCGCGGACCGCGACGCGCGCCTCAAAGAGCTCGCCGACCACGACAAACGACTCCGCGACGAGCTCGAGGCGCGCACGACCGAGCTCGACCAACTGAGAGCCAGCGGGGCTTCGGCCGAGCGCAGCGCGGCGCGCATCGAGGAACGACCCGCGACTCGCGACCTGGCGAGCGGCGCTCCGGCTGCGCAAGAGCTCCTCGACGACAACGCTGCCCTCGCCGCCTACATCGCCGGACGGCGGCGCTGGTGGGACGAGCTGGAAGCGGGGCACACGGCTCTCGCGGCACGTGTCGCCGCGCTCGAGCACGAGCTCGGGACCAACATCGCGCAGCGGAAGCGGGCCGAGACCCTGGCCGCCCAGGAGACGAGACGAGCCACGAGCCTTCGCGCGAAGCTCGTCGAGCATGCGCACCGCCTCGAGGCCGCCGAGCGCGAGCTCGCCCGCGCGCGTCGCGCCGTGGCCGAGCCGACGCCGCAGCAACCCACGACGCCGCCTCCGGCGACGGAGCTCCC
>DATFFV010000050.1:0-14548 GCA_035249885.1 Gammaproteobacteria bacterium
GTCGCGCTCTTCGGCGCTCGCCTCGAAAGCGACCGGGTTTCCAATCGCGAAGGTCGCCGCCAAGCTCGCCGTCGGCTATACGCTCGACGAGCTCAAGAACGAGATCACGGGCGGAGCCACTCCGGCTTCGTTCGAGCCGACGATCGACTACGTGGTTACGAAAGTGCCGCGGTTCACGTTCGAAAAATTCCCGCAGGCGGCCGACCGCCTGACCACGCAGATGAAATCCGTCGGCGAGGTCATGGCGATCGGACGCACGTTCCAGGAGTCGCTCCAGAAGGCCCTACGCGGACTCGAGATCGGCACCGAGGGCTTGAACCCGATGATGAAGTCCGTGGAAAACGAGGACGATTGGGCGAAGCTCCGGCACGAGCTCAGGATGGCGGGCAGCCGGCGCATCTGGTACGTCGCCGACGGTTTCCGCGCGGGCCTCCGTCTCGACGAGCTCCACGAGCTCACGAACATCGATCCGTGGTTTCTCGCGCAGATCAGAGAGCTCGTCGACGTCGAACGACAAACCAAGGAGCTCGGGGCCGCCGCGCTCAAGCCAAGCGAGCTCCGCAAGCTCAAACGCCGGGGCTTCAGCGACAAGCGCATCGCCGATCTCATCGGTGTCAAGGAAAAGGCCGTGCGCGCGGCCCGCCATAAAGAAAACATCCGCCCCGTTTTCAAACGGGTGGACAGCTGCGCCGCGGAGTTCGCGAGTCACACGGCGTATCTCTACTCGACGTATGAGGACTTCTGTGAAGCCGACCCGACGGATCGGCAGAAGATGATGATCTTGGGCGGCGGCCCGAACCGCATCGGGCAAGGCATCGAGTTCGATTATTGCTGCGTGCACGCCTCGTTCGCGCTCAAGGACGCGGGTTACGAGACGATCATGGTCAATTGCAACCCGGAGACGGTCTCCACGGACTACGACAGCTCGGACCGGTTGTACTTCGAGCCCGTCACGCTCGAGGACGTGCTCGAGATCGTGCACAAGGAGAAGCCCAAGGGCGTCATCGTGCAGTACGGCGGCCAGACGCCGCTCAAGCTCGCACGGGCGCTCGAAGAAGCCGCCGTGCCGATCATCGGTACGTCACCGGACTCGATCGACCTCGCCGAGGATCGCGAGCGATTCCAGCAGCTCGTCACCCGGTTGAAGCTCAAGCAGCCGCCGAATCGCACGGCGCGCAACGTCGACGAAGCCGTCACGAAGGCCAAGGAGATCGGCTATCCGCTCGTCGTGCGGCCGTCTTACGTGCTCGGCGGGCGCGCCATGGAGATCGTGCACGGCGAGGACGAGCTGCGCGACTACGTCGATCGCGCCGTGAGCGTCTCGAACGACAGCCCGATCCTGCTCGACCGTTTCCTCGACCTCGCCGTCGAGGTCGACGTCGACGCCATTTGCGACGGTCACGAGGTCGTCATCGGCGGTATCATGGAGCACGTCGAGCAGGCCGGCATCCACTCGGGCGACTCGGGTTGCTCGTTGCCGCCGTTCAGCCTGACGCCGGAGACCCAACAGGAGCTCAGCGAGCAAGTGCGGCTCATGGCGCAGGCGCTGCAAGTCAACGGCATCATGAACACGCAGTTCGCAATTCAGAACGGCGTCATTTACGTGCTCGAGGTCAACCCGCGCGCCTCGCGCACGATTCCGTTCGTGTCGAAGGCCATCGGTCAGCCGCTCGCGAAAATCGCCGCGAAGGCGATGGCCGGGATCAGCTTCAAGGATCAAGGCTTCACGACGCCCGGCAAGCGGCCGTACTTCTCCGTCAAGGAGTCGGTGTTCCCCTTCATCAAGTTCCCCGACGCCGACCCGATTTTGGGGCCCGAGATGAAGTCGACGGGCGAAGTCATGGGCACGGGCAGGACGTTCGGCGAGGCTTACGCGAAAGCGCAATTCGCCTCGGGCGTGGTGCTGCCGCGCCGCGGGCTCGCGTTCATCAGCGTGCGCGACCGCGACAAGCCCAGCGTCATCGAGCTCGGCAAGAACCTCGTGGCGCGAGGCTTCGAGATCGTGGCGACGGGCGGCACGGCCAAGGCCCTCAAGGACGGCGGCGTGCCATGCCAGCGCGTCAACAAGGTTCGCGAAGGCCGCCCGCACGTCGTCGACATGATCAAGAACCGCGAGCTCAGCTTGATCGTCAACACGACCGAAGGTAAGCAAGCGATCAAGGAATCGCGCTCGATTCGTGGCGAGGCCGTGCACCACAAAGTCACCTACTACACGACCGTCGCAGCGGCCAAGGCCACCTGCGACGCGCTCGATCATCTCGACAATGTCGTCGTCAATCGGCTCCAAGACCTCCACGCGGAGGCCTCGGCTTGAGCAAGGTGCCGCTAACGGCGCGTGGCGAGGCGCAGCTCAAAGAAGAGTTGCGGCGCCTGAAGGTCGAAGAGCGCCCGAAAGTCACGGCGGCGATCGCGGCTGCGCGTGCGCACGGCGACCTCAAAGAAAACGCCGAGTATCACGCTGCCAAGGAGCAGCAGGGCCTCATGGAAGCGCGCATACGCGACATCGAGGCCAAGCTTTCGAACGCGCAGATCATCGACGTCACGGCCGTCAACGCGGGCGGCAAGGTCGTGTTCGGTGCGACCGTGCACGTCATCGATACGGCCGACGGCAGTGAGGCGCGCTACCAAATCGTCGGCGAGGACGAAGCCGACATCAAGAGCGGGTTACTCTCGATTGGCTCGCCGATCGCGCGTGCGCTCATCGGCAAACGTGAGGGTGACGAGGTCGAGGTGTCGACGCCGAGCGGCAAGCGCACCTACGAGATCGCGGGCGTCGAGTACCTTTAGGACGCGATGCCACGACGCACGGGTTCGAGCAACCGCTGGCGTGAACGCCAGGAGCGCGACATCTACGTCGAGCAGGCGGGTCGCGGCGGTTGGCGATCGCGTGCCGTCTTCAAGCTCGAGCAGATCCAGGCCAAAGAGCGCTTGCTCAAACCGGGCACGGTCTGCATCGATCTCGGGTCCGCGCCCGGCAGCTGGAGCCAGCTCGCGGTCCGTCTCGCCGCTCCGGGCGGCCGCGTCATTGCCGTCGATCTCCTGCCGATGGAACCGATACCGGGCGTCGAATTTCTACAAGCCGATTTCACGACGCCCGAGACGCTAGCCGCTTTGCGTGAGCTCGTCGGCGCCACGCGCGTCGACCTTGTATTGTCCGACATGGCGCCCAACATGAGTGGTCAACGCGCCGTAGACCAGCCGCGCACGATCGCGCTGCTCGAAGAAACATTGCTGTTCGCCACGGAAGTGCTGCGCCCGGGCGGCGACTTGCTCGCCAAAGCGTTTCAAGGCGAAGGCATCGACGTCTTCGTCCGAGAGCTCAAGTCGCGGTTCCAAACCGTGAAGACGATCAAGCCGAAGGCGTCACGACCTGAGAGCCGCGAGATTTATTTGCTAGCTAGAAACTTGAGAGTGTAGTAGGGTCTAAACACGATCCAAGCCGGGCTAGCTTGGTGACGAGGTAACGCCTTGAACGATCTCGCAAAAAACGTAATTCTCTGGATAGTCGTAGCGATCGTGCTTTGGTCCGTCGTGAGCACGTTCAGCGGCCGGGGTCCGACCGCGACGGCCGTCGCCTATTCGGAGTTCATGGCGTGGGTCAAGGACGGCTCGGTGCGAGAGGTCGAATTCAACGGCGACGTGATCACCGGCAACCGCGGCGGTGACAGCAAGTTCGTCACGTATAGTCCCGAGGACGACAACGGGCCGCTCATCGACCTGCTCCTCGCGAGCGGCGCGAAGATCGTGGCGAGCCCGCCGAGCCAGCCGAATATTTTCGTGCAGCTGTTGATCTCCTCGTTCCCGATTCTGCTCCTGATCGGCGTTTGGGTTTACTTCATGCGTCAGATGCAAGGCGCGGGCGGTGGCCGCGGTGCGATGTCGTTCGGCAAGAGCCGTGCGCGTTTGCTCGGCGAGGACCAAGTCAGTGTCACGTTCGCCGACGTCGCGGGCGTCGAGGAAGCGAAAGAGGAGGTCGTCGAGATCGTCGACTTCCTGAAGGACCCCGCCAAGTTCCAGCGCCTCGGCGGCAAGATTCCGAAGGGCGTGCTCATGGTCGGCTCGCCGGGCACGGGCAAGACGTTGCTCGCGCGTGCGATCGCCGGCGAGGCCAAAGTGCCGTTCTTCACGATCTCCGGCTCCGATTTCGTCGAGATGTTCGTCGGCGTTGGCGCCTCGCGCGTGCGCGACATGTTCGAGCAAGCGAAGAAGCACGCGCCGTGCATCATCTTCATCGACGAGATCGATGCCGTCGGTCGCCACCGCGGCGCGGGCCTCGGCGGCGGTCACGACGAGCGCGAGCAGACGCTCAACCAATTGCTCGTCGAGATGGACGGCTTCGAGGGCAACGAAGGCGTCATCGTGATCGCTGCGACGAACCGGCCCGACGTCCTCGACCCGGCGCTGCTGCGCCCCGGTCGCTTCGATCGCCAGGTGGTCGTGCCGCTGCCCGACGTGCGCGGCCGCGAGCAGATCCTCAAGGTCCACATGCGCAAGGTGCCCGTCGACGGGAACGTGAAGCCGGCGGTCATCGCACGCGGTACGCCAGGTTTCTCGGGCGCCGATCTTGCCAACCTCGTCAACGAAGCCGCGTTGCTCGCGGCGCGCGCCAATCGCCGCACTGTAAGCATGGACGAGTTCGACAAGGCCAAGGACAAGATCATGATGGGTGCCGAGCGGCGCTCGATGGTCATGAGCGAGGAGGAGCGCAAGCTCACCGCGTATCACGAGGCTGGCCACGCCATCGTCGGCGTGAGCGTCCCGGATCACGATCCCGTCTACAAAGTGACGATCATCCCGCGCGGGCGCGCGCTCGGCATCACCATGTACTTGCCCGAGACGGATCGCTACAGCCATTCGAAGCAGCGCCTCATGAGTCGCATGAAGACTCTGTACGGCGGGCGGCTTGCCGAAGAGCTCGTGTTCGGCCCGGCTTACGTGACGACGGGTGCGTCGAACGACATCGAGCGCGCGACGGAAATCGCGCGCAACATGGTCACGAAGTGGGGCCTGTCGGATCGGTTGGGTCCTTTGACCTACACCGAGGACGACGGCGAAATTTTCTTGGGTCGTAGCGTCACTCGCCACAAGCAAGTGTCCGACGTGACCGCTCATGCGATCGACGAGGAAGTTCGGCTCCTCATCGACACGTGCTATGGCGACGCGAAGCGGATCCTCGAGACGAATCGCGACAAGCTCGATATCATGGCGGCCGCGTTGCTCAAGTACGAGACGATCGACGAGCAACAGGTGAAGGACATCATGGCAGGCCGCGAGCCGCGCCCGCCCGCCGACTGGGACGAGCCTTCGGAGCCCGGCAAGACGGCTCCGCGCAGCGTCACGGACGACAAAGGCGCCGCGCCCCTCGGTGGTCCCGCCGGCCAGCACTAGTTCCGGCGCCCGCAATGCCCATCCTGCTCGAACGGCCGTCGCATCGCGTGCGACGCGAGCACCTGCCTAGTTTGCGATGACCCGGCGCTACTTCGGCACCGACGGCATCCGTGGGCGGGTCGGAACCGCACCCATGACCGTCGATTTCGCTTTGCGGCTCGCGAGTGCCGCGGCGGGTGTGCTCGCTCCCAAGGGCGGCACCGTGCTCATCGGCAAGGACACGCGCGTCTCGGGCTATATGTTCGAATCCGCGCTCGAGGCGGGCTTCGTCGCCGCCGGCGTCGACGTGCTGCTCACGGGTCCGCTGCCGACGCCGGCCATCGCCATGCTCACGAAGAAGATGGGCGCCGACTTCGGCATCGTCATCAGCGCGTCGCACAACCCTTATCAGGACAACGGCATCAAATTCTTCGACGCGGAAGGGGAGAAGCTTTCGGACGCGCTCGAGGAAGCCATCGAGGCCGGGCTCGATGCGCCGCCAGTCACGCGCGACTCGCGTGCGCTCGGCCGAGCCAAGACGGCTTCGAGCGCCCGCGCCGAATACATGGATTTCTGCAAGGCCACCGTGCCGGTGGGCATGGGCTTCGCCGATTTCAGGGTGGTCGTCGATGCGTCGCACGGCGCCGCGTACAAGGTCGCGCCGCGCGTCATGTCGGATCTCGGCGCCGATGTCGTGCCGGTTGGGTGCTCGCCCAACGGCCGCAACATCAACGACGGCTGCGGCTCGACGCGGCCTGATCTGCTCAAGCTCACGGTCACCGGCGTCCGGGCGCACGTGGGCCTCGCGCTCGACGGCGACGGCGACCGCGTCGTCATGGTCGACGAGCGCGGCAACCTCGTCGACGGAGATCAGCTCGTCTATATCCTGGCGTGCGAACGGGGCGCGTCGAAGGAATTGCGCGGCCCCGTCGTTGGCACGGTCATGAGCAACCTTGGCCTCGAGCTCGCGTTGCGCGGCCTCGGTATCGAGTTCTTGCGCGCCAAGGTCGGCGACCGACACGTGCTCGCGCTGCTCAAGGAGCGCGGCGGCATTCTCGGCGGCGAGACGTCGGGACACGTCATATGCCTCGATCGCACGACGACCGGCGACGGGCTCATCACCGCGTTACAAGTGCTCGCCGTCATGCACCGGACTGGCCGGCCGCTGAGCGACCTCGCGGCCGGCATGAGCCAGTTCCCGCAAGTATTGCTCAACGTCAAAGTCCGTGCGCCCGTCGATCCCAACGGCGATCCTGCCGTGCGAAACGCAGTCGACAGCGTCGAGGCCGAGCTCGGCGATCGCGGCCGCGTGGTCCTGCGCGCCTCGGGCACCGAGCCCGTCATCAGAATCATGGTCGAGGGCGAGGATCGCCAGCTCGTCAACGCCCTGGCCGGCCGCCTCGCGGATTCGGTCCGCAGCACCTTCGGCGGCTAAAGAGGTGCCGGTGTTACGGTTTCGGTTCAGCCGCGACTAAGACGGTGCCGGGTTTACGGTTTCGGTTGGCCCAGCACACGGGGCCACGAATCCCGCTGAGCCAACCGAAACCGTAAACCCGGCACCGTCCGGAAACCGTAACACCGGCACCTCCGTTGCGCTCGGGCGCGAGCGCCCGTAAGCTGCCGGCCGCACCATTATTCGATCCGCGTCACGACGAGACTCGAGTGACCCGCAAGCCCTTGATTGCCGGCAACTGGAAGATGAACGGCTCCCTCAGCGAGAGCCGGCAGCTCGTGGCCGCTTTACGAGCGGGCGTCGGCGGCCACACGGCCGCGAGCATGTTGCTCTGCCCGCCGTACGTTTACCTCGGTGCCGTCCGCGAATGGCTCGAAGGCAGCGCCCTCTTGCTCGGCGCCCAGAGCCTCGCCGACAAACCCGGGGCGGGAGCCTTCACGGGCGAGATCTCGGGGGCGATGCTCCGGGACGTCGGTTGTAGCCACGTGATCGTGGGGCACTCGGAGCGGCGCGCGCTCTTCGGCGAGATCGACGCCGTGGTCGCCGGGAAATTCGGGCTCGCGCTGGCGGCTGGTCTTACGCCCATCCTCTGCGTCGGCGAGACGCTCGCCGAGCGCGAGGGCGGGCGCACGCGGGAGGTCGTCGAGCGACAGGTCAAGGCTGTGGTGGATTCGGCCGGCATCGCGGCCTTCGCGCACGCCGTCGTCGCCTATGAGCCCGTCTGGGCCATCGGCACGGGACGCACGGCGACACCGGAGCAGGCGCAGGAGGTCCACGCATTCATCCGGGGCCTCATCGCGGCTCGGGATGCTACAATTGCTTCGAGCCTCCGTATTCTGTACGGCGGCAGCGTCAAAGGCGCCAACGCCCGTAACCTCCTCGCCATGGACGACATCGACGGTGGGCTCGTGGGCGGCGCCTCACTCGTCGCTGCGGAGTTCCTCGAGATCTTCCGCGCGGCGATTTAGCGGGAAGCATTCAAGATGTTGCAGACGGCCGTATTGGTTGCCCACGTGGGCATAGCGCTCTTGATCATTGGGCTCGTGCTGTTGCAGCGCGGCAAGGGCGCCGACGCGGGCACGGGCTTCGGGGCGGGGGCGTCGGGCACCGTGTTCGGTGCGCGCGGGTCGGCCACGTTCTTCTCGCGCGCGACCGGCGTTCTCGCGACGCTATTTTTCGCGACGAGTCTTGCGCTCGCGTATCTCTCGTTGCAGGGCACCGACGCGCCGACGAGCTTGATCGAGCCGACGCCGACGACAGGGACCGCGCCGCCGGCCACCGAGGCTCCGCCGCCGGGGAACGTGTTGCCTGCGATACCGCGGGACGAGGCGGCGCCGGAAACGAGCAACGAGCAGCAGTAGCTTTGATTCTGCGCCCACGTGGTGGAATTGGTAGACACGCTATCTTGAGGGGGTAGTGGCGAAAGCTGTGTCGGTTCGAGTCCGACCGTGGGCACCACCCGCCGAAAAATGCTCCTGCATTTGCGGCATGTCGGCCATCCATGGCCGCCGCCGAAAAATGCTCCTGCATTTTCGGCATGTCGGCCATCCATGGCCGCCAAAACCGTCCGGAAAAAGCGGTGCTCTTAAGACGTGGCGGCTGCTACAATTCGCGCCGATTTCGCGCCTGAGGCACCATGCTCGCAAACTACGCACCCATCCTGATCTTCCTCGTCATCGCCGGTGGGATCAGCGTAGTTCTGCTGCTTCTCGGCTTCACGTTCGGCAGCGGCCGCAAGGACGCCGACAAGCTCGCGCCGTACGAGTGCGGCTTCGAGGCCTTCGAAGACTCGCGCATGCGGTTCGACGTCCGCTACTACCTCGTTGCCATCCTGTTCATCATTTTCGATCTCGAGATCGCGTTCCTATTCCCCTGGGCCGTGTCGCTCGACGCGATTGGCCGGTTCGGCCTCGCGGCCATGGGGATATTTCTCGCGGTCCTCGTAGTCGGATTCATATACGAGTGGCGAAAGGGAGCCCTCGAGTGGGATTGAACGCGCAAGAATTGCCCTTCAACACACCGGAAGTGATGCAGAAGGGCTTTGTCGTCACGCAGGTCGACGCGCTCATGAACTGGGCGCGCACGGGCTCGTTGTGGCCCATGACGTTCGGGCTCGCATGCTGCGCGGTCGAGATGATGCATGCCGGCGCCTCGCGCTACGACCTCGACCGCTTCGGCGTCGTGTTCCGGCCGAGCCCACGCCAGTCCGACGTCATGATCGTGGCCGGCACCCTCGTCAACAAGATGGCGCCGGCGCTGCGCAGGGTCTACGACCAGATGCCCGAGCCGCGCTGGGTCATCTCGATGGGCTCGTGCGCCAACGGCGGGGGCTACTACCACTATTCCTATTCGGTCGTCCGCGGTTGCGATCGCATCGTGCCCGTCGACGTGTACGTTCCGGGGTGTCCGCCCACGGCAGAGGCCTTGCTGTTCGGAATCCTGCAGCTGCAGCAGAAAATCCGGCGCACTCAAACCATCGCGCGGTGATGCAGCTCAAAGATCTAACTCCTCGATACGCAGCCCTCGCGGCCGCGATCGAAGGTAAGCTCGGCGGGCGCGTGGAGCGTCTGCCCACGACGACCGGCGAGCTTGGGTTTCGCGTAAGCCCCGACGATCTGCTCGCCGTGTCCCGCACGTTGCGCGACGAGCCCGAGCTCAAGTTCGAGATGCTCATCGACGTTTGCGGCGTGGACTATCGGGTTTACGGCAAGGACGAGTGGCTCACGAACAGCGCGACGGGCACGGGCTTCAGCCGCGGCACGTTGAGCGAGACTGAAGTCCAGCCCGTCGATGACGTCGAACCCGCGGCGTATCGCCCGCTGGCGCGGTTTGCCGTCGTGTACCACTTGCTGTCGATCACGCACAACCATCGGCTGCGGCTCAAGGTGTTCTGCGCGAGCGACGAGCGGCCGCTCGTCGATTCGGTGCACGACGTGTGGAGCTCGGCGGATTGGTTCGAGCGCGAGGAGTTCGATCTCTTCGGCATCCTGTTCCGCGGCCATCCCGACCTCCGGCGTCTGCTCACGGACTACGGGTTCATCGGCCATCCGTTCCGCAAGGATTTTCCGCTCATCGGCAACGTCGAGGTGCGCTACGACCCCGCCAAAGGCCGCGTCGTCTACGAGCCCGTGAGCATCGAGCCGCGCACGCTCGTGCCCAAGGTCATCCGCGACGACGCGCGCTATGTGCCCGACCTCAAGGATCCCGCCAATGGCTGAGATCCAGAACTTCACGTTGAATTTCGGCCCGCAGCATCCCGCGGCGCACGGCGTGCTGCGGCTCGTGCTCGAGCTCGACGGCGAGGTCATCCAGAAAGCCGATCCGCATGTCGGGCTGCTGCACCGCGCCACCGAGAAGCTCGCCGAGAGCAAACCGTTCAACCAGTCGATCGGCTACATGGACCGGCTCGACTACGTGTCGATGATGTGCAACGAGCACGGCTACGTGCTCGCGATCGAACGGTTACTCGGGGTGACGCCGCCGATTCGCGCGCAATACATCCGCGTCATGTTCGACGAGATCACACGCGTCCTGAACCACCTCATGTGGCTCGGCGCGCACGGGCTCGACATCGGTGCGATGGCGATGTTCCTCTATTGCTTCCGCGAGCGCGAGGACCTCATGGACTGCTACGAGGCGGTCTCGGGCACGCGCATGCACGCGACGTACTACCGCCCGGGCGGCGTCTACCGCGACCTGCCGGCCGTGATGCCGAAGTATCAGCCGTCGGCGAACCGCGATGCCAAGGAGCTCGAGCGCTTGAACGCCGCGCGCAGCGGCTCGCTGCTCGACTTCATCGACGACTTCACGCAACGCTTCCCGAAGAACGTCGACGAGTACGAGACACTCTTGACCGACAACCGCATCTGGAAGCAGCGCACCGTCAACATCGGCGTCGTGTCGCCCGAGCGCGCCATGCAGCTCGGCTTCTCGGGCCCGATGTTGCGCGGCTCCGGCATCGCGTGGGACCTGCGCAAGAAGCAGCCCTACGAAGTCTACGACAAGATGGACTTCGACATCCCCGTGGGCGTCAATGGCGACTGCTACGACCGCTACCTCGTGCGCGTCGAGGAGATGCGCCAGTCGAATCGCATCATTAAACAATGTGTCGCTTGGCTACGCGACAACCCCGGCCCCGTCATAATCGAGGATCCCAAGATCGCTCCGCCGCGGCGCATCGAGATGAAGGACGACATGGAGTCCTTGATCCATCACTTCAAATTGTTCACGGAAGGTTACTGCGTTCCCGAGGGCGAGTCGTACGCGGCCGTTGAGCACCCGAAGGGCGAGTTCGGCTGCTATATCGTGTCGGACGGCTCCAACAAGCCGTACCGTCTCAAGGTACGCGCGCCGGGGTTCGCGCACCTCGCGGCCCTCAACGAGATGGTCGTCGGCCACATGTTGGCCGATGTCGTCGCCGTCATCGGCACGCAGGACATCGTGTTCGGCGAGATCGACCGATGAGCGAGCAGGCGAAGGGCAACGGAGTCGCGCTCTCCGCGCACGTGCGCGAGGAGATCGACCGCTGGGTCGCGAAGTTCCCCGAAGGGCGGCACCGCTCGGCCGTCATCGGCGCGCTGCACGCCGCGCAGCACGAGAACGGCGGGTACCTCACGCCGCAGATCATGACGGCCGTCGCCGAGTACCTGAAGCTGGCGCCGATTCAAGTGTTCGAGGTGGCGTCGTTCTACTCGATGTTCGAGACCAAGCCGGTCGGCCGCCACAGCATCTCGGTCTGCACGAACATCTCGTGCATGCTGCGCGGCGGCGAAGACATGCTGGCGCACGTCGAGAAACGCCTGGGCATCAAGGCGGGGCAGAGCACGCCCGATGGCAAGTTTTACCTGAAGGTCGAAGAAGAGTGTCTCGCGGCCTGTTGTGGTGCGCCGATGCTCATGATCGATCACGTCTACCACGAGAATCTCACGCCGGAGTCGATCGACGAGATTCTCGAGGCCGTGAAGGACTAGCACCGTGGCCGAACGACGCTTCAACCTCGTCTGCTTCGAGACGCTCGAGTTCAAGGAGGCGCCGTACTCGTACGAGAACTACCGCAAGATCGGCGGTTACGAGGTGTGGGAGAAGGTGCTGCGCGGCGAGCTCACGCGCGACACGATCATCGACGAGCTCAAGAAGTCGGGTTTGCGCGGCCGCGGCGGCGCGGGTTTTCCGACGGGCGTGAAGATGAGCTTCATGCCGCGCACCGCGCCGATGCAGAAGTACCTCGTCTGCAACTCCGACGAGAGCGAGCCCGGCACTTGCCACGACCGCGATATCCTGCGCTACAACCCGCACGCGCTCGTCGAGGGCTTGGCGCTCGAGAGCTACGCCATCGGCGCGACCGTCGCCTACAACTACATCCGCGGCGAGTTCCTGGCCGAGCCGATTCCGCGTTTCGAGGCGGCGTTGAAGGAAGCGTACGGGGCGGGGTTGCTCGGCAAGAACATCCGTGGGTCGGGCATCGATCAGGATATTCATACGTTCATCGGCGCGGGCGCCTACATCTGCGGCGAAGAGACGGCGCTGCTCGAATCGCTCGAGGGCAAGCCCGGTAAGCCGCGCTTCAAGCCGCCGTTCCCGGCCAACTACGGCCTCTATGGCGCGCCGACGACGATCAACAACACGCAGAGCGTCGCGTCGATTCCGACGATCCTGCGCAAAGGCGCCCAGTGGTTCGCCGATCTCGGCGTCAAGGGCTCGGGCGGCACGGGCATCTTTTCCGTCTCGGGCCACGTCGAGAAGCCCGGCAACTACGAGCTGCCGCTCGGTATTCCGTTCCCCGAGCTGCTCGAGATCGCGGGCGGCATGCGCGGCGGGCGCAAATTGAAAGCGGTCATTCCGGGCGGCTCGTCGTGCCCCGTGCTGCCGGCCGACAAGATGATGACGCTCACGATGGATTTCGACACCGTGAAGGCCGCGGGCTCGGGGCTCGGCACCTGCGCCACGATCGTCATGGACGAGACCACGTGCATGGTCAAGACGCTACGCCGCCTCGCGCGCTTCTATTGGGCGGAATCGTGCGGCCAGTGCACGCCGTGCCGCGAGGGCACAGGGTGGCTGCACCGCGTGCTCACGCGCATCATCGACGGCCAGGGCAGCAAGGCCGACATCGACATGCTCGTCGACGTCGCCAACAAGATCGAAGGCCACACGATCTGCGCGCTCGGCGACGCGGCCGCGTGGCCCGTCCAGAGCTTCATCAAGCACTTCCGCCACGAGTTCGAGTACATGGTCGAGCACCAGGGCAGAAGCATCGTCGACGATGTCGACTCGGTGGCCGCATGAGCACGCCGGCACCGACTGCACCGCCACCGGCAGCGCCGCCCGCCGACCCCAACGTCGTCAACGTCGAGGTCAACGGCGTGCCGCACAAAGCGCGCAAGGGCCAGATGATCATCGAGGTCACGGACCTGGTCGACGTCTACGTGCCACGGTTCTGCTATCACCCGAAGCTCTCGATCGCGGCCAATTGCCGCATGTGCCTCGTCGAGGTCGAGAAAGCGCCGAAGCCGCTGCCTGCGTGCGCGACGCCCGTCACCGAAGGCATGAAAATCTTCACTCGGTCGAAACGCGCGATCTCGGCGCAGAAAGCGACCATGGAGTTCCTGCTCATCAACCATCCGCTCGATTGCCCGATCTGCGACCAGGGCGGCGAGTGCGAGCTCCAGGATCTTGCGATGGGCTTCGGCCGCGGTGTGTCGCGCTACACCGAGAAGAAACGCATCGTCAAAGACAAGAATCTGGGGCCGCTCGTCTCGACCGACATGACGCGCTGCATCCATTGCACGCGCTGCGTGCGCTTCGGCCAGGAGATCGCCGGCATCCAGGAGCTCGGCACGACCGGCCGCAGCGAGCACATGGAGATCGGCACGTACATCGAGAAGAGCGTCGACCACGAGCTCTCGGGCAATATCATCGATCTTTGTCCCGTCGGCGCGCTCAACAACAAGCCGTACCGCTACAGTGCGCGCGCGTGGGAAATGGTCGCGAAACCGCTCGTGAGCCCGCACGACTGTGCCGGCAGCAACCTCTTTGGCCACGTGCTGCGCGGCAAGCTGCGCCGCGTCGTGCCGCGCGACAACGAGGCCATCAACGAGAGCTGGCTCTCGGATCGCGACCGCTTCAGCTGCCACGCGCTCTACTCCGGCGACCGCTTGCTGACGCCGCGCGTCAAGCACGGCTTGAACTGGGTCGAGGTCGGGTGGCAGGACGCGCTCGGCGCCGCGGTCGCCGCGCTCAAGAAGGCCACGGAAGAGGGCGGGGCGAGCGGCTTGGGATCGCTCGTGAGCCCGAGCGCCACGCTCGAGGAGCTCTATCTTCTCCAGCGCATCACGCGGCATCTCGGCAGCGACAACATCGACCACCGGCTGCGGCAGCGCGATTTCCGCGACCAAGCGGGCGATCCCCGGGCGCTGCTCCTGGGCTGCAGCATCGCCGACCTCGACACTCGCCAAGGCATCTTCATCGTGGGCTCGAACCTGCGCATGGAGGTGCCGATCATCGCGCACCGCGTGCGCAAAGCCGCGCGCAAAGGCGCGAGCGTCGCGTTCTTGAATCCCGCGGCCTACGAATATCACTTCGAGGCGACGCACGTGACGGCATCGCCCGACGCCTTCGTCGCGAACCTCGCGGCCGTGCTTGCGGCGGCGGCGAGCGCCGCGGGCGCTGCGGTGCCCGCGCACCTGGTGCGCGCGACCGAGGGCGTGACAGTCAACGACGCGCACAAGG
>DATFFV010000051.1:0-7674 GCA_035249885.1 Gammaproteobacteria bacterium
AGTCGTCGTTGCTCATGCTCGTGGCGGCGTTCGCGGGCCGCGAGCACACGCTCGCGGCCTATCGCCATGCGGTCGCAGAGCGCTATCGTTTCTTCAGCTATGGAGACGCGATGCTCGTGACGCCGCAGGCGGCGGCGCGCAGCGGAGGCACGCATGCGGTTTGAGCTCATGCACGAGGACGGCGGCGCACGGCGCGGGCGGCTCGTGTTTAACCGCGGCGGCGTCGACACACCGGCATTCATGCCCATCGGCACGTACGGCTCGGTCAAGGCCATGACGCCCGAGGAGCTCGAGGGCCTCGGCGCGCAGATCATTCTCGGCAACACGTTTCATTTGTTATTGCGGCCGGGCATCGAGGTGATTCGCGCGCACGGCGGCTTGCACTCGTTCACGCACTGGCAACGACCCATCCTCACGGACTCGGGCGGCTTTCAGGTGTGGAGCCTGCAGACGCTGCGCAAGATCACCGAGAACGGCGTCGAGTTCCGCTCGCCCATCAACGGCGACCTCATCGAGCTCACGCCCGAGCGGTCGATCGAGATGCAAGACGCGCTCGGCGCCGACATCGTCATGGTGTTCGACGAATGCACGCCGTATCCCGCGGACCACGAGACGGCTCGGCAGTCGATGCAGCTATCGTTGCGCTGGGCGGCGCGCAGTCGCGCCGCGTTCGAGGCGTTGAAGCGCGAGCGAGACAGCGACGCGGCGTTGTTCGGCATCGTGCAGGGCGGTGTACACCACGACCTGCGCCGCGAGTCGCTCGCGGGACTACAGGCCATCGACTTTTTGGGCTACGCGCTCGGCGGGCTCGCCGTCGGCGAGACGGAAGAGGAGCGGCTCGCCGTGCTCGAAGGCTTGGGTCCCAGGCTACCACGCGAGCGGCCGCGCTATCTCATGGGTGTCGGCACACCGGCCGATCTCGTCAAGGCCGTCGCGCGCGGCATGGACATGTTCGATTGCGTGATTCCGACGCGGCACGCCCGCAACGGTCAACTGTTCACGAGCGAAGGCACGCTCAACATCCGCAATAGCCGCTTCCAGACGGATACGGGGCCGCTCGACCCGCGCTGCACGTGTTATGCGTGCCGCAACTATTCGCGCGCCTACGTTCGCCACCTCCAGCAGTGCAACGAGATCTTGGGCGCGCGGCTCGCGACGATTCACAACCTGCATTTCTACCTCGACCTCATGGCGCGTATGCGGGCGGCGATCGAAGCCGGGCGGTTCGCGTCGTTTGCCGCGGAAGTAACTGATACCGCAGGCGGAACCGGGCCTATGTCATAATGCCGCCGATTTCAGGGACGGACCGACCATGGATTTTTTGAGCTTTTTCATCAGCGACGCAGTCGCGCAATCTACCGAGGCGCCCGCGCCGAGCATGGGGATGGGCACGTTGTTGCTGCCCGTCATGCTCATCGTGGTGTTCTACTTCTTGTTGATCCGGCCGCAGCAGAAGAAGCAGAAGGAGCACAAGGCCATGGTCGACGCGCTCGGCGTGGGTTCCGAGATCGTCACGGGCGGCGGCGTGCTCGGCAAGGTCACGGCGCTCGGCGAGCAGTTCGTCACGGTCGAAATAGCCGATGGCGTAGAGATCAAAGTGCAGCGGCACTCGATCGGCGCCGTGTTGCCCAAGGACACCATCAAGCACGCTTAGCCTTCGCGAGTCGCCAGCCATGAACCGCTACCCGCTTTGGAAGAACTTGTTGGTGTTCGGCATCCTGATCGTGTCGACGATCGTCGCGCTGCCGAACGCGTTCCCCATCGATCCGTCGCTGCAAATCTCCACCACGGACGGCACGGCCGTCGATGAGGCGACGCTCGCGCAAATACGCAGCGCGCTGACGGAAGGCGGAGTCACGTTCCTGTCGGCCGAGATCGAAGAGAATTCCGCGCTGGTGCGTTTGGAAGCGACGGACGCCCAGGAGGGCGCCCAAGCTCGACTAACGGAAGCCTTGCCGAATCATGTGATCGCTCTGGCCCTGGCGCCGCGCACGCCGGGCTGGCTCGACGCGTTGGGACTCGAGCCGATGCTGCTCGGCCTCGATCTACGCGGCGGCGTGCATTTTCTTTATCAGGTCTCCCTCGGCGAGGCCGTGCAACAGTACCTCGAGACCTACGAGTCCGGACTGCGCGCCCAGTTCCGCGAGCGCGACATCCGCTTCGGCGACATCCGCGTAGAGGACTCGGCGCTTCGGGTTCCGATCATCGAGCCGGCCGACATGGACCGCGCCGAGCAGATCATTCGCGCGCTCGATCAGGGCGACCAGCTCATTCAACTCGGCCAGCTCACGAGCCGCCTTATCATCGACCGGATGCAGGTCGACGGGCAGTCCGGTTTCAGCGTGCGGCTCACCGATGCGGCCATTCGCGAGCGTCAGGACTTCGCGATCGCGCAGAACACGCTCACGATGCGCAACCGCATCAACGCGCTCGGTGTGGCCGAGGCCGTCGTGCAGCGCCAGGGACTCGACCGCATCCTCGTCGAGTTGCCCGGCATCCAAGACCCCGCGCGCGCCAAGGAAATTCTGAGCTCCACGGCCACGCTCGAGTTCCGCCTCGTCGATCACAACAACGACGCCTACGAAGCCGAGCGACGCGGCCGCGCGCCGCTGGGCTCCGAGCTCTTTCACCGCAAAGACGGCACGCCGATCCTTCTGCGGCGCGACGTCATCGCCTCGGGCGATCAGCTGCTCGACGCAGTTTCGACCTACCGACAGGGGCAGCCCGCCGTCAACATTCGTCTCGATAGCGTCGGGGGTCGTGAGATGCTCGACGCGACGATCGGCAACGTCGGGCGCAACATCGCCGTCGTCTTCATCGAAGATATCCCGCAGATGGTCGAGCGTAACGGCGTGAGGGAGCCCGGTCCGCCAAAACGCGAAGAAACAGTCATCAGTGACGCGACGATCCAGAGCGTGCTCTCGAGTAGCTTCGACGTCACGGGCCTCTCCGTGTTCGAGGCGCGCGATCTCGCGTTGTTGTTGCGCGCGGGCTCGCTTGCCGCGCCGATCTCGCCGGTCGAGGAGGGCACCATCGGCCCCAGCTTGGGCCAAGAGAACATCGACCGCGGTGTCGAGGCCGTGATCATCGGTTATCTGCTCGTCGTGATCTTCATCGGTCTGTGGTACCGCTTGTTCGGCATGCTCGCGAACGTGGCGCTCATGTTCAACGTCGTCATGATCGTGGCGCTCATGTCGTTGATTCCCGGAGCCGCGCTCACGTTGCCAGGTATCGCGGGCATCGTGCTCACGGTCGGCATGTCGGTCGACGCCAACGTGCTGATCTTCGAGCGCATCCGTGAGGAGCTCGGCAACGGCAACACGCCTCAGGCCAGTATCCGGGCCGGCTGGGACAAAGCTTTCGTCACGATTCTCGACTCGAACATCACGACGCTGATCGCCGCGATCGTGCTGTTCATGTTCGGCACGGGGCCCATCAAGGGCTTCGCCGTGACCCTCTCGATCGGCATCTTTACCTCGTTGTTCACGGCGATCGTCGTGACGCGCGCGCTCGTAAACTTGGTCTACGGCAACCGCCCGCACGTGAAGACGTTGTCGATCGGCGGCCACCAGCTCGCCGCCGCACCCGCACCCGCCTAAGAGGTGCCGGGTTTACGGTTTCGGTTCGCCCGAAAACAGGCGGCCGGTCTCGTTTCGGGCGAACCGAAACCGTAAACCCGGCACCTCACGGGACGGGCACCTCATGGAATGCCGGCGGAGAAGGGCGCGAGCAGCTTCGATAGTGCGGCGTAGACCTTCGGGTTGCCGGCCACGACGTTGCCGCTCTCGAGGTAGCCGTCGCCGCCGTGGAAATCGCTGATGCGGCCGCCGGCCTCGCGGATGATCAGCGCGCCCGCGGCGATGTCCCACTTGCTGAGTCCCAGCTCGAAGAACGCATCGACGCGCCCGGCCGCGACGTAGCAGAGGTCGAGCGCGGCCGAGCCCGGGCGACGCACGCCGGCCGATTCGAGCATCACGGCGCGCAACATCTTCATGTAGCGGTCGAGGTGCTCGAGGTTGGCGCGGTACGGGAAGCCCGTGCCGACTAGCGATCCGTCCAGCGTGGTGCGCTTGCTCACGCGGATGCGCCGGCCGTCGAGCTGCGCGCCTTGGCCACGGCTCGCCGCGAAGATCTCTTGCCGCAGGGGATCGTAGACCACGCCGTGCTCGAGCTCTCCCTTGCGAGCCACGCCGATCGAGACCGCGAACTGCGGGAAGCCGTGCAGATAATTCGTCGTGCCGTCGAGCGGGTCGATGATCCACTGATACTCGTGGTCACCGGCCGAGCCGCTCTCCTCGGCGAGAATCGCGTGCTCGGGATAGTGATCGCGAATGACCTCGATGATCGCGGCCTCGGCGGCTTGATCGACTTGCGAAACGAACTCGTTGCGGCTCTTCTCGACGACCTTGAGCGACTCGAGCTGGTTGAGCTGCCGAATCATGAGCTCGCCGGCGCGCCGCGCCGCGCGGACCGCGATGTTGACCATGCCGTGCATTGGGCGCGCAGCGTAGAATACTGACCCTCCGAAGGCAAACCGCGCGAAGGCGCCGCTGTCGGCGCGGAAGTCAACGCCGTGAACATTCCCGTCCGCATCGTGCTCGTCGACACCTCGCATCCGGGCAACATCGGCGCCGTGGCGCGCGCGATGAAGACGATGGCGCTCGATGAGCTCGCGCTCGTCCGGCCGAAGCACTTTCCGAGCGACGAGGCGACGGCGCGCGCCGCGGGCGCCGATGACGTGCTGGGCCGCGCGCGCGTCCACGACACGCTCGACGAGGCGATCGCCGACTGCGGCTGGGTCGTGGGCGCTTCCGCGCGCCTGCGCACCGTCGCGCTGCCGATCGTCGATCCGCGCGCGGCCGCCGTCACGATCTGGCAGCGCCTCGCGGCGAACCGCGTCGCGGTGCTGTTTGGCCCCGAGCAGTCGGGGCTCACGAACGAAGACTTGAAGCGCTGCCAAGAGCTCGTGCACATTCCGGCCAATCCCAAGTTCAGCTCGCTGAATCTCGCGATGGCCGTGCAGGTGATCTGCTACGAGCTGCGCATGGCGCAGCCGGACCGGTCGCCCCCCGAAGGGCCTGCGAGCGACAGCCGGCTCGCGACGGCCACCGAGCTCGAAGGCCTGCACGAGCACCTCGAGCGCCTGCTCACGGAGTCTAAGTTCCTGCATCCGGAGCATCAGCGCCAGGTCAAGCTCAAGCTCCGCCGGATCTTTCACAAAGCGACGCTCGAGCACAACGAGCTCGCAATCTTGCGCGGCGCGTTGACGTCTCTCGATCCGAGTAAGCGCGTGCCAGGCCGCGATCATGAGTAACGAGATCTACCTCGACTACGCGGCCACGGCGCCCGTCGATCCCGCGGTGAGCGCCGCGATGACCGACTGCCTCGCGCGAGAGTTCGGCAATCCGTCGTCGTTGCACGCGGCGGGCCGGCGCGCGCGCGAGCTCGTCGAAGAGGCGCGCGCGGCCGTCGGTGCGTGCGTCGGCGCGCCGCCCGAGCGCATTGTGTTCACCTCGGGCGCGACGGAGTCCAATAACCTCGCGCTCAAGGGCGTGCTGCGACGCTCGCGCGGGCGGCGCGTGCATCTCGTGACGTCGCGCATCGAGCACAAGTCCGTGCTCGACGTGGCGCACGTGCTGGAGCAGGGCGGCATCGCCGTGACCTACGTCGACGCGACCGCCGACGGCTACGTCGAGCCCGAACGCGTGCTCGAGGCGATCACGCCCGACACGCAGCTCGTATCGATCATGCATGTCAACAACGAGACGGGCGTGATTCAAGACGTCGCTGCGATCGGCGCGGGCTGCCGCGACCGGGGCGTCCTGTTGCACATCGACGCGGCGCAGAGCGCGGGCAAGCTGCCGCTGAATCTCGCCGCGGCGCCGATCGACCTCTGTTCGCTGACGGCCCACAAGCTGTGCGGGCCGAAGGGGGTGGGCGCCCTCTATCTCGCGCCGCGCGTGACGCTCGTCCCACAACAGCACGGCGGCGAGCAGGAGCGCTCGTTGCGCGCCGGCACGCTCGCGACGCACCAGATCGTCGGCATGGGCAAGGCCTACGAGCTCGCGGACCCGGCGCGCGAGGCGCCGCGGCTTGCGGTGCTGCGCGATCGGTTGTGGCAGGCCCTCACGGGCATCCAGGGCGTGCGTCAGAACGGCGATCCTGGCCGGCGGGCCGCCCACATCCTCAACGTGAGCTTCCCGGGCGTCGAAGGCGAAAGCCTGCGCTTCGCGCTGCGCGACCTCGCGGTCTCGGCCGGCTCGGCCTGTGCGGCCGACAGCCCCGAAGCGTCGCACGTGCTCACCGGAATGGGGTTGAGCGACGTGCTCGCCGGCAGCTCGTTGCGCTTCAGCGTCGGCCGTTTCACGGCCGAGGCCGAGATTGCGGAGGCCGCGGCGCGCGTCGCGGCGGCCGTCGCGCGGCTTCGAGGTTTGGCCGAATCGGCGCCCGCGTGGTGCTCGGCCTGACGCTTTTCGGCTAAACTATTGACCTGCCTATGGAATACAGCCCGGCCGTCGTCCGGCACTTCGATGCGCCCAAGTGGGCTCGGGAACTGCCGCGGGACATGCCGGGTCTCGTCTCGGGCGATGCAGAGGACCGCACGCTGCACGTCTGGATTCGGTTCCAGTTGCAGGTGATCGACGGCGTCGTGCGCGCCGTGGGCTTTCGGGCCTTCGGCTGTCCGCACACGGTCGCGGCGGCGAGCGTTGCGGCTGAGTGGCTTCAAGGGCGCTCGGTCGCCGAAGGGCAAGGCATCGACGTTCGGGCGCTCTGCGCGCACCTCGCGGTGCCGGTCGAGAAGCTCGGCAAGTTGCTGCGGATCGAGGATGCGGTGGCGGCCTGTTGGCGTACCTACAGTCAAGGAAGTTGAATACGATGGCGATCTCGTTGACGGATAGCGCCGCGACGCGCGTACGGACGTATCTCGCGAAGCGCGGTCACGGCGTGGGCTTACGGGTCGGAGTGCGGCGCAGCGGCTGCAACGGTTGGGCGTACACGATCGACTACGCCGACGGTGTCGCGCCCGACGACATCGTGTTCGAGCAAGGCGGCGTGAAAGTCATCGTCGCGGCCGACAGCTTGGAGCTCATTGACGGCACGGAAGTGGACTTCGTCAAGGAAGGGTTGAACGAGGCCTTCAAATTCCGCAACCCCAACGTCAAAGGCGAGTGCGGCTGCGGCGAGAGCTTCAGCGTCTAGCGTTACAACGGTTTTCCCAGCGGTAGTTTTTGCAAGGTGAACAATGGCTGTCGAGCGCACGTTATCCATCGTCAAACCCGACGGAGTGTCCAAGAACCTCATCGGTGAGGTCTATCGCCGCTTCGAGAAGGCGGGCTTGAGAGTGATCGCGGCGAAGATGCTGCGGCTCCGCCAGGACCAGGCCGAAGGGTTCTACGCGGTCCATAAGGCCCGTCCGTTCTACGCGGATCTCGTGCGCTATATGAGCTCGGGACCCGTCATGGTGCAGGTGCTCGAAGGCGAGAATGCCGTCAAAGCGAATCGCGACATCATGGGGGCCACGAATCCGAAGCAGGCGGCGCCGGGCACGATTCGCGCCGACTTTGCCGCTTCGATCGAGGAGAACGTCGTGCACGGCTCGGACGGTCCCGAGACGGCCAGGAACGAGATCGCGTTCTTCTTCAGCGAGGCGGAGCTTTGCCCGCGGACGCGCTA
>DATFFV010000052.1:0-2708 GCA_035249885.1 Gammaproteobacteria bacterium
CCCAGGCGGCCTACGGACAACTCTACCAATAACACATGCGGCTCGAGTACAGATTGAAGTTCGTCGACTACCTCCTCTTCAACGCGGTGCATCAGTTCTCGTCCGTTCCACTTCAGGTCACCTACCTACTATTGACGTGGCTCATTTATGCAGTGTTCGACGAATCGGTCGGAAGGCTAGGCGCGGCGATCCTCGCCGTGATGAGCTACCTGGCAATGTGGGTCTTTCACTGGGCATTCAATGTCATCGTTCTGTACTCCGGCAAAAACAAAGCGCTGCTGACCGATCACGTCGTCGAGGTGCAGCCTGACTCGCTCTACGAGGAGACCCGGTTCAACAGGTCTTGTCACTATTGGCCGGGGGTCGTAAAGGTCGTCAGGCGTCCCGGCTTCGTCGCCGTCTACGTCGCGGCGCATCTCGCGCACATCATTCCGCGCCGCGCGTTTTCCAGCCGTGAGCAGGTGGACGAGTTCGTAGCGCTGGTGCGGCAACGAGTCCAGGCGTCGAAGTCATCGCGCGACGCTTGCTAGTTTCGAGCGCCGACAACGCTAGATCGGCGCGCCGCCGACCTCGAACAGCCGCTCGACCTCGTCGATCTGGCGGCGGTCGGCGATAAACAGGATCACGTGGTCGTCGGCTTCGATCTTCGTGTCGTGATGCGCCATGAGCACTTCGTCGCCGCGCACGATGGCGCTGATCGTCGCACCGCGCGGCAGCTCGATCTCGTCGATGCGCCGGCCGACGACGCGCGATTCGCGCGCGTCGCCGTGCGCGACGGCCTCGATAGCTTCGGCCGCACCGCGGCGCAGCGAGTGGACCTTGACGACGTCGCCGCGGCGTACGTGCGCGAGCAGCGTGCCAAGCGTGATCTGCTGCGGCGAGATCGCGATGTCGATCGTGCCGGACTCGACGAGCTCGGCGTAAGCGATGCGATTGATGAGCGCCATGACCTTGCGCGCGCCGAGGCGCTTCGCGAGCATCGCCGAGAGGATGTTGGCCTCCTCGGCGTTCGTCACGGCCACGAAGACGTCGGTGCTGTCGATGTTCTCCTCGAGCAGCAGCTCCTCGTCGGCCGAATCGCCGTGGAGCACGATGGCGCGCGATAGTTGATCCGAGATGCGTCGCGCGCGCTGCCA
This sequence comes from Gammaproteobacteria bacterium, assembly GCA_035249885.1. Lineage (GTDB taxonomy): Bacteria > Pseudomonadota > Gammaproteobacteria > Steroidobacterales > Rariloculaceae > FEN-1219. The sequence continues at coordinate 1,137 of DATFFV010000052.1, forward strand.
ATCGCGCTCGATGATCTTCACCTGGCAGCTGCCTTCGAGAGCGCGCGCGAGATCGAGCCCGATGTTGCCACCGCCGGCGATCACGACCTTGCGCGCCGGCTCGTCGAGTTTGCGCATCTCGCGCAGCACGGTGCGCGCGTCTTCGCGCGCGGCGAGGAAGAACACTTCGTCGCCTTCCGCGACGACGGTGTTGCCGTCCGGTATCACGCCCTTGCCGCCGCGGTAGATCGCGACGACGCGGCTTTCGACATTCGGGATATGCTTCGGCAGATCGCGCAGCGGATGGCCGATGAGAGCGCCGTCGCGGTTGGCGCGCGTCGCGACGAGCTTCACGCGGCCGTCGGCAAACTCGAGCACCTGGAGCGCGCCCGGGAAGCGGACGAGCTGGGCGATGTAGTCCGTGACGAGCGACGACGGGCTGATGGCCACGTCGACGGGGATGCCGCCCGGCCCGAACAGGGCCTCGTTGGCCGTGAGCGCCCGGGCACGGATTCGCGCGATGCGCATCGGTGTGCGAAACAGGGTCAGCGCGATCTGGCACGCGAGCATGTTGATCTCGTCGCTGCTCGTGAGCGCGATGAGCATGTCCGCTTCGCGCGCGCCGGCGCGCTCGAGGACGTCCGGGTACGAGGCGTTGCCGACGACGGTGCGCACGTCGAGGCGGTCTTGCAGCTCTCTCAGCACGTCGGCGTTGCGATCCACGATCGTGACCTCGTTCGCTTCCTCGCGAGCGAGGCTGAAGGCTGCGGTGCTACCGACTTGGCCGGCGCCCAGGATCAAGATCTTCATCGGCGGAGAAGTCTACATCAGCTCTAGGTTGGCGTAGGCGACCACGAGCCATTTCGTGCGGGCCTCGCTCTCGAATTTCACCTCGACGCGCGCGTGCGCGCCGCTGCCCTCGCTGTTGAGCACGATGCCCTCGCCGAACTTGCCGTGGCGCACGCGCTGCCCGAGCCGGACGCCGCTTTCGGGCAACCCCGGCGAGCGCCGGTAGACCGGCCGCGAGACGATCATCGCGGGGCGCACCTCCTCGATGAGCTCGGCCGGGATCTCGCGCAGGAAGCGCGACGGCGTGGCGAACGTCTCGACGCCGTGCAGGCGCCGCTGCTCGGCGTGGGTGAGGTAGAGCTCGCGGCGCGCGCGCGTGATACCGACGTAGCAGAGTCGCCGCTCCTCTTCGAGGCCGGCGGCATCGTTGAGGGAGCGCTGATGCGGGAACAGGCCATCCTCCATGCCGCAGAGGAATAGCAGCGTGAACTCGAGGCCTTTGGCCGAGTGCAGCGTCATGAGCTGCACGCTGTCCTGATAGGCCTCCGCCTGGCCGTCGCCCGACTCGAGCACGGCGAACGAGAGGAACTCGGCGAGCGGCGGCAGGTCGCTCGTCTCGGTGCGCATGACCTCGCGCGCGGCATTGACGAGCTCCTCGAGGTTCTCGACGCGCGCCTCGCCGCTTAAGTCCGTCTTCTTGCCATGGTGCGCGATGAGCCCGCTGCGGTCGATGACGCGCGCGACCTGGTCGTGCAGCGCCTCTCCCCGCGTGTCGGTGTCGAGCTTCTCGACGAGATTCAAGAA